>NZ_LGQY01000043.1:0-67666 GCF_003116065.1 Azospirillum sp. TSO5
TGCGCGTCCGCGACGTGGACGAGGCGCAGATGTACATGGTCCAGTTGGCGAAGGACCTTGCCGCCCGCGGCGAACTGGTCATCTCCGAGGGCGGCGGCGAGAACGAACTAATCTACTGATCGGGAGGACGGAGTGCCCGGCGGAAAGGACGACTGGGTGGCGGTGCGCCGCGATGCGGAGACCGGCATCGAAACCATCCGCGCCCATTTCCGCGGCCATGCCTATGACCTGCACGACCATGACGAACTGCTGGTCGGCGTCACCGAGCAGGGGGTGCAGGCCTTCCGCTGCCGGCGGCGGCTGCACACCAGCGTCCCCGGCCGCGTCATCCTGATCGAACCCGGCGAAGCCCATGACGGCCACAGTCCGGGGGAAGAGGGCTTCACCTATGCCATGCTCTATCTGCCGGTGCCGCTGCTGTCCGCCCGCAGCGAGGCGCTGCGCAGCCTGATGCCGCGGGGTGGCGGCATGCCGCTGGGCTTCCGCGACACGCTGGCCGACGATCCCGGCCTTGCGGCGACGATCCGCTCCGCCTTCCTGGCCCTGCACCAGCGCGAGGGGCGGCTGGCCCGCGACCTGTCGGTGGACCGGCTGGCGGCGAGGCTGGCCGGCCATCTGGAACTGCCGGAGGAGCGCCGGCCGCTGCGTCCCGATCGCGCCGCAGCCCTGGTGCGCGACCTGCTCCATGCGCGGATGGCCGAGGATGTCGGGCTGGACGAGCTGGCGGCGGCCGCCGGCGTCGACCGTTTCCGGCTGAACCGCGCCTTCCGCGCCGCCTTCGGCCTGTCGCCGCACGCCTATCTGGTCCGGCTGCGCCTGCGCGCCGCCCGGCGCCGGCTGGCGGACGGCGAAGCGCCGGCCCTGGTCGCTGCGGAGGTGGGGTTCGCCGACCAGAGCCATCTCGGCCGCTGGTTCCGCCGCGCCTATGGCCTGACGCCGGCCGCCTATCGCGATCTGTGCACGAACGTTCCAGACTGAGGCGCGATCATCCGGCATCTGGTTGGGCAAAGGAGACAACCACCATGCCCGATAGTCTGATGCCCAACAGCCCGACGAACGAAACCATGTCCGCCGATGCACCCGTCCGCTTCGACACCAAGGTCGCGCTGGTCATCCGCGCCGACCTGGCGGTGTGGCAGAAGCTGAACGTCGCCGCCTTTCTCGCCACCGGGATCGCCGCCGCGGCGCCGGACGCGCTGGGCGAGGAGTATGTCGACGGCGCCGGCCGCCGCTATGGCCGGATGCTGGGCCAGCCGATGCTGATCTTCGCCGCCGACACCGATCAGTTGCAGGCCGTCCGCAATGCCGCACTGGATCGGGGGCTGATACTGGTGCCCTATGTCGCGGCGATGTTCGCCACCGGCCACGACGCCGCCAACCGCGCGGCTTTCCAGGCCGAGGATCCGAACGCCCCCGATCTGGTCGGGCTGGCCCTGCGCGGGCCGAAGAAGGCGGTCGACAAGACGGTCAAGGGCCTGACCCTGCACGGGTGAGAGGTTCTCCCTCCTGCCCGTCACAGCTCCTGCGGCACGGTGATCGTCACGGTGGTGCCGTCACCCGGCATGCTGTCGATGACGAGCCGGCCGCCGAGGGGCCCGGTCACCGTGTTGAACACCACCGCCAGCCCCAGCCCCTTGTGGCCGCGGCCGCGGGCGGTGGTGAAGAAGGCGTCGGTCAGGGTCGGCAGATTGCTGGCCGGAATGCCGGCGCCGCGGTCGCGGACGGTCAGGCTCCAGGCCGGGACCGCGTCCAGCGTCGCCGGCCGGATCGTCACCTCGACCTCGCCCGAACCGCCGCCATAGCCATGGGCGGCGGCGTTGGCGAACAGGTGGTGCAGCACCCGGTCCAGATGCGCGGCACAGCCGATCCAGGGGCAAGCCGGCCCCGGCGCGACCCGGATGACCAGCGGCAGGTCGGGATGCTGGACGGCGAACAGGGCCGCCGCGTCCTCCGCCATGCGGCGCAGCTCCAGCGCCTCCAGCGGTTCGGAGTTCTGGCAGGCGGCGATGGCGGAAAACGCCTCCACCAGCTCCACCGCACGGGCAAGGTTGGCGTCGAGCAATGCTGCCGGTTCCCGCAGTTCCTCGGACGACAGCGGGCCGGTGCCGGGCCGGGCCAGATCCTGCAGGTGGCTGGCGGCGGTGACGCAGACGCCGAGCGGCGTGTTCAGCTCATGCGCGAGCCCGGTCACCGCCTGGGTGATGGCGCGCTGACGGGCCAGAGCTGATTCGGCGATGCGGGCGCGGCGTTCCAGATCCTCGCGCACCACCCGTTCCGACACCTCGCGGATCATCCGGCTGAGTTCGCGCAGCAGCTTCGCCAGCAGGTCGGGCGAGGGGGAGATCAGCGCCAGGAACAGGTCGCGTTCCAGCTCGAACACCGTCACCGGCGTGGCGGCGATGACGGAGGCGGAGCGGGCGCCGCCGTCGATCAGCGCCATCTCGCCGAAACAGTCGCCGGCGCGGCGGAAGCCGACCTCCACCTGACCGCCGAAGGGGTCATTGCGCACCACCCGCACCGTGCCGTCGAGCAGGACGTAGAGCGAGCTGGCGACGTCACCCTCGCGCATCAGCACCGTGCCGGCCGGGGCGTCGAACACCCGCCCGCGCGATGCCACGGCGGCGCGCTCCTCCGGCGAGAAGGCCTCGAACAGGACGATGCCGTCGAGGATCCCGCCGGGCGTGGTGATGCCGGTGGCTGCGCTGGTCATGGCTGAGGGATGCTCCGAAAGGGCTTCGTCCCGGCAGCATAGACCAAGCGGCCGGGGAACGGGGAGACGTTAACCGATGCTTTCGCGAATCGGAAACCTGCTTTCCCGCGACAGGCGGTCCAGCAGGCCGCGCGATCCGGCCTCGCACAGGTCCAGCACCTCTTCGAACCCGTCGGGACCGCCGTAATAGGGATCGGGCACCTCCCGCCCCTCCAGCCCGGGCGCGTCGTCCAGGAACAGGCGGAGCGCCGCGGTGGCGCCCGCCGGGGCGATGCGGCGCAGTTGGGCCAGATGGCCGTGGTCCATCGCCAGGATATGGTCGAAGCGGGTGAAGTCGGCCGCCACCACCTTGCGGGCGCGCAAGGAGGACAGGTCGACGCCGCGGGCCAGCGCCGCACGCTGCGTGCGCGGGTCGGGCGGCTCGCCGACGTGATAGCTGTGGGTGCCGGCGGAGTCGGCGATCACAGGACGGCCGAGACCGTCGCGGTCGGCCAGATGGCGGAACACCCCCTCGGCGGTGGGCGAGCGGCAGATGTTGCCCGTGCAGACGAACAGGACCTTGACCACCTGCGGTATCCCCCTTCTTTCTTTTCAGCGGCTTTACTTCCGGACGCGACGAGCGTACGCCGCAGCAGTTTTCCACGTGACCGGTTTCCGAACCGTTAGATCGGATCGCGTAAAATCGGACTCGATTTGAAGCGTGACTCCGATCGCCAAATACCAAGGGGATCCCATGCCCTCACCCGCGCTGACCAATCGCCTGCGTCCCACCGACTCGATCGTCATCCTGACCGGGGCCGGGATTTCCAAGGAGTCGGGGCTGGACACCTTCCGCTGCGCCGGCGGCATCTGGAGCCAGGTCGATCTGGAGGATGTGGCGACGCCGGAGGGCTTTGCGCGCAACCCCGATCTGGTTCACCGCTTCTACAACGACCGCCGACGCGGCCTTGCCGATCCGGCGGTGCAGCCCAACGCCGCGCACCGGGCGCTGGCGGAACTGGAGCGGCGCTGGAAGGGCGAGGTCCTGCTGGTGACGCAGAACATCGACGACCTGCACGAGCGCGGCGGGTCCAGTGCGCCGCTGCACATGCATGGCGAGCTGCTGAAGGCCTTCTGCCTGCATTGCCGCACGGTGACGGAGGTGCAGGGCGACCTGTCGGTGCACGACCATTGCCTGACCTGCGGGCGCAAGGGCGGCATGCGGCCGGACGTGGTGTGGTTCGGCGAGATGCCCTATCAGATGGAGCGCATCCAGCGGGCACTGGAGGAATGCGACCTGTTCGTGTCGATCGGCACCTCCGGCCATGTCTATCCCGCCGCCGGGTTCGTCGCGGAGGCACGGTCTGCCGGCGCCTATACCGTCGAGCTGAACCTGGAACCCTCGGAGGGCGCTTCCTATTTCCACAGCTCGATCCACGGTGCGGCGACCCAGGTGGTGCCGGCCTTCGTCCAGGATTTGCTGACGCTTGTCTGATGAGAGCGTTGAAGGCGGCTCAAGCCTCGACCGCCTGTTCGCGAGGGTGCGCGCCTGCACGCTGTGTGCGGGGGTGCTGCCCCATGGCTGCCGCCCGGTGGTGCGCGGCAGCCCGACCGCCCGCCTGCTGATCGTCGGGCAGGCGCCCGGCGCGCGGGTGCATGCCAGCGGCATCCCGTGGGACGACGCCTCCGGCGACCGGCTGCGCAAGTGGCTGGCGATGGACCGCGCCGCCTTCTACGACGAAGCCCGCATCGCCGTGGTGCCGATGGGGCTGTGCTATCCCGGAACGATGCCGAAGGGCGGCGATTACCCGCCAAGGCCCGAATGCGCGCCCTTGTGGCACCCGCCGCTGCTCGACGCGCTGTCGGGCGTGCGGCTGACCCTGCTGGTCGGGCAGTATGCCCAGGCACATTACCTGGGCGAGCGGCGCAAGGCGACGATGACGGAGACGGTGGCGAGCTGGCGGGAGTACGGCCCGGCCTTCATGCCGCTGCCGCATCCGAGCTGGCGCAACACCGCCTGGCTGAACCGGAACCCCTGGTTCGAGGAGGAACTGGTGCCGGCCCTGCGCCGCCGGGTGGCCGACGCGATGGGCGACTGAACGGCCCCTGCCCTACTCCCCCGCTCTATTCCATGGTCTCGATCCGCTCCATGTCCTCGTCGGAGAAGCCGAAATGGTGGCCGATCTCGTGGATCAGGACATGGCGGACGATGGCGGGCAGCTCCTCCCCCGTCTCGCACCAGTAATCCAGGATCGGGCGGCGATAGAGGAAGATCATGTCCGGCCCGCCGCGCAGGTCGGCGACGCTTTGCCGCGTCAGATCCACGCCCCGATAGAGCCCCAACAGGTCGAATGGGCTTTCCAGCTCCATCTCCCGCTCGGTATCCTCATCGGGAAAATCCTCGACATGGATGACGAGGTTCCCGACCGGGGCGAGCAGCTCCGCCGGGATGGTGTCGAGCGCCTCTTCGGCCATGCGCTCCAGGTCTTCGACCGTGGGCGGAACCGTATGGGGACCTGAAGGTTTCCGTATCATGCCGCAGAAGGTAGCGAACCGCCGCCCGTTCGCCAAGAAGCTGCGGGCGGCAAAAGAGAGACTGAGGAAAGGGAGGTCATCATGTCCGATCGCCTTGTCGGTGCGCCCCGCCAGACGGCGCTGAAGGAACTGCACGGCTGGGCGGAGGTGTTGGAGCGCGACGCCATCCGCAAGACCTACCATTTCGCCGACTTCCCTGCCGCCTGGGGCTTCATGACCCAGGTCGCCCTGCTGGCCGAGAAGACCGGCCACCATCCCGAATGGTTCAACGACGTCGGCCGGGTAGAGGTGATCCTCTACACCCGCAGCGCCGATGCTGTGACCCAGGCCGATATCGACTTCGCCCACCGCCTGGACCAGATGGCGCCGCTGCACGACCGCTGAGGCGGCCGGCTCAAGGGGATAGCGGGAGCAAACGCCCGCCCCTGCTGTTACCCTTGTCCCGTCGGCACACCGCTGGCGGGACACCCGACCCGTGCAGCGCGGAGCCGCCGACCATGCCGAAACCCCTGACCCTGTCCATCCCCCACTCGCTCGGCCGGGCGGAGGCCAAGCGCCGGCTGGTCGACGGCATGGGCGAGGTGCGGGCGCGCCTGAGCGCCGTGGCGGCCAGCGTCGACGACAGCTGGACCGAAGACCGCCTGCACTTCCGCGTCGTGGCGCTGGCCCAGACCATCGCCGGCCACATCGACGTGCTGGAGGACAGCGTCGAGATGGAGGTGCAGCTGCCCTGGGCGCTGGCGCTTCTGGCCGACAAGATCAAGAACAAGGTGGCCCGCCAGGGCACGCTGATGCTGGAGAAGAAGTAAGGGTTGTGTGGGTGTGTCGGCTTCGATTGCCCCCACCCTAACCCTCCCCCGCTGGGCGGGGGAGGGGATAAGTACTTGTTGGGTAAGGCGGCGGCAGTCCCTCCCCTGCGAAGCGGGGGAGGTTAGGAGGGGCAATCGAAGCCCGCACCTACCCCCATCCTTACCTCCCCTACCCCTCCGACGGCTCCTCCACCTTGCGGCGCGCCAGTGGGTGGTGGTCATGCATGACCTTCTTCAGCCGTTCCGTCACCACGTGCGTATAGATCTGCGTCGTCGCGATGTCGGCATGGCCCAGCATCTTCTGAACGGAGCGCAGGTCGGCGCCATGGTCCAGCAGGTGAGTGGCGAAGGCGTGGCGCAGCACATGCGGGCTGACCTTCTCCGGGTCGATCCCGGAGTCGATGGCGAGTTGCTTCAACAACTGGGCGAAGCGCTGGCGCGTCAGGTGCCCTTCGCCGGAGCTGCGTGACGGGAACAAGAAAGGGCTGTGCCCGGCGTCCGCACCAGCGGCCGGCGGGATGAAGTGCCCGCGGAACGGAATGTAGCCGGCCAGCGCCGCCAGCGCCGGGTCGGACAGCGGCACCATCCGCTCCTTGCCGCCCTTGCCGCGCACCAGCAGGCCGCGGCCGTCGCGCATGATCGCGGTCATCGGCAGGCCGACCAGTTCCGACACGCGCAGGCCGGTGGCGTAGAGCACCTCCAGCAGCGCCACCAGCCGCAGCCCCTCCGGCCCGCCGCGGGCCTCGGCGGTGGACAGCATGGCGCCGACCTCCGCCTCCGTCAGGATCTTGGGCAGCGGGCGGCCCTGCTTGGGGCTGTCGAGCGGCGAGGCGGGATCGTCCACCCGCCGGCCTTCCGACAGCAGGAAGCGGTAGAACTGCCGCATCGCCGACAGCCGCCGCGCCACGGTGCGCGGCGCGCCGTCCTTGCTCTGCACCGCCAGATAGGCACGCAGATCCTCGGTCCCCGCCGCCTCCAGCGCCACGCTGCGCTGGGCCAGCCAGCGGCCGAGGTCGGCGAGGTCGCGCTCGTAGGCCAGCCGCGTGTTCACCGCCGCCCCGCGCTCCGCCGTCAGCATGTCGAGGAAGGCGTCCAGATGCGGGGAGGTGGCGAGCGTGCGCGGCTTGCACGGCCGGCCGCGGCGTTTGGCACCGGGTTTGCCGGTCACCTTGGTGGGGGGCTTGCTGCCGGTCATGGTGTCGGCGTCATGGTTGTGATGGGTTCCCCGGTCATGAGGTCAGTCGGCGGTCGAGGTGGGCACGGACGGGCCGGCGATTGCGGCCATCGCCTCGCGGACCAGCGCGCGGGCGTCCGGCTCCAGCCCGACCGCCTTCAGGTTGGCCGCCACGCGGGCGGTGACGACCGGCGGCAGGGCGGCGGGTCCGGCCTCCCCCATCAGCAGCAGGGCGACGGCCACCGTCTCGCCGATGCGCCCACCGGCCGCGGCGTCGCCCAGCCGCTGCCACAGCGCCGGATCGACGCCGGCATCGCTGCCGCTGGGCGGACCGGCGCCGTCGGTGGCCTTCATCCAAGCGTCATCCGGGATGGCGACTCCGGTGGCCTGGAGAAGCGCCAACTGGCCGGCGATGCGGTTGCGGGCAAGGCCGTCGGCGCCGCGCAGCGCCTCGTCCAGCCATGCGGTCAGCGCGCGCGGATCCTCGGCACCGCGCCCGGTGGCGACCACGGACAGCGGCCACAGCCAGGCGGTGTCGGTGCTCCGCCCGCTGCGCAGCGCCAGATCCTGCCATCGCCGCGCCTGATCGAGTCGGCCGAGCGCGTAATAGAGCCGGGCCGCCGCCGGTGCCAGCGCCGCAGCGTCGCCGCTCGGCGACACGCTGTCGAGCAGCCCCGCCGCGGCATTGCCGACCGGCCCGACGCGCAGGCGCGGATCGACCAGTTCCACCGCCAAAGCGGCCAGCGCGACGCGCCGCCTCCCGTCCATCGCCGCCGCCATCGCCTGATGGACCAGGGCGCGGGTGCGGGCGCTGCGGTCGCGCTGGGCGATGTCGCGCACCCGCAGCAGCTCGTCCCCTACCGCCGGCACCTGGGCATAGAGGTCCAGCAGCTGGCGGGCGTCGAGGAACAGTGCCGCCGCTGCCCGCTCGCCGGCGGCGGCGCGGGTGGCGGGATCGGTGGAGGGGTTGGTGGCGATGGCGGCCAGCGCCGGCGGGTTGTCCAACGGCAGCCGGTCGGGTGGCACGCCGATCCGCGCGGTTCGCATGGCGGCGAGCAGCAACGCCAGCCCATCGCCGTCGCCCTGCAGGGACAGCATCCGGGCCGGCGGCGACGCGGCGCCGGCCAGCGCCTCGGCAACCATCAGGAACGGGTCGGACCGCCGGCCGGCGCCACGCAGCGTGGCCAGCGCCTCGTCGGTGCCGGCCTGATCGCCGACGCGGGCGCGGCAGAACAGGGCCAGCCTGCTCCAATAGGCGGAGGTGAAGCTCCTGCCGCGGGCCAGCGCCCGCGTGCAGTCCAGGCCGCCGCGCACCAGCTCCGCATCGGACAGTGCCCTGGCCGCCGGTTCGTCCGCCGCCAGCACCGCCGGAAGCAGGTCGGCCAGCTCGGCCGCCCCGGCAGGGTCGCCGAGCCGTGCCAGCTTCTCGATGCGCAGGGCGCCGAAACGGCGGGGCGGCGGCGCCTCCCCGGTCGCGACGGCGGGGGAGCCCGCGCTCAACAGCAGCCGGCGTTCCAGCGCCTTGACGGTGGGGGACGGAGTATCGACCGGAAGCGCGGCGATCAGGGGCAGAAGCTCCGCCCGGCCGATGCCGCGCCAGGGGTCGCCGCCCAACCCCCGCATGCCGCTGAGGGTGCCGGCCCCGTCCGGGTCGGGCGCACCCAACGACTCGCTCGCGACGGGCGCCGGCCGCGCCACCACTGGGGAGACGGCGGGCGGCGGGGTCACCGTGGGCGGATAGGCCGGCACGACCGCCGGAGCGGGGGGCGGAGCGGGTGCTGGGACCGCCACGTCGGGCGTCAGCCGGATCGGCGGGCCGAGGGCCTGGGCAGCGGCGGCCACGACCCAGCCGGCCGCCAGCAGCCCGGCCAGCAGCGGAACCGCGACCCGGGGGACGCCCCCGGCCGATGGTCGGGGTTCAGCGCGGGAAGCGCTCATCCGGCAGAACCTTCTCCACCGTTTTCGACGGAGCCGGCAGATCCCACGAGGCAAGGAACACCACGCCACCGGCGATCACCAGCAACAGCAGGACGAAGAGGATCGAGAGAAACCGGCTCATGGCACCAGGGACGTGTTGTGTCGGAAAAAACGGAGGAGCGGAGCTACCACGCCCTGCGTCCGCAGGGCTTGGGACAAGCAATGGCTTTTCTGCTAAAGCATCCGCGGCCCCGGCCGGGGGCCGGGAAGCGGCGCAGTGTAGCCACAGGTCGGACCGCGGCGCAACCCGTCCCCGGGCCGTCCTCAGCCTGTCCACCCGATCACCGGGCAGGGCCGGAGCGCTTGTGCCGGCCAGCTTTCGGCGGGTATGAGTGTTGTCTGTTTCAGCGGTGTGACGGCCGGCGAGAATATGGGCCGGGGAAATGGGCCTGCTGGCATCGAAGGGTACGGGTGGCGGATCGGATGGATGTGATGGGACTGCGCAAGGCGATGACGGCCCAAGGTCCGGGAACAGGTCCGGGCACGGGTGCGGCGGAGGATGCGGAGCCGCTGCTGCCGCGCACCGTGGTGCTGGTCGGGCTGATGGGGGCCGGCAAGAGCGCCATCGGGCGCCGGCTGGCGACGCGCCTGCACCTGCCCTTCCGCGACGCCGACACCGAGATCGAGGCGGCGGCCGGCTGCACCATCGCCGAAATCTTCGCCCGCGACGGCGAGCCGGTCTTCCGCTCCGTCGAACGCCGCATCATCAGCCGTCTGGTGAAGGACGAGCCGGTGCATATCCTGGCAACCGGCGGCGGCGCCTTCATGGACCCGGAGACCCGCGCCGCCATCCGCGAGCATGGCGTGTCGGTCTGGCTGCGCGCCGAACTGGACGTGCTGGTCGCCCGCACCGCCCGGCGCACCCACCGCCCCATCCTGAACCAGGGTGACCCGCGCGCCATCCTGGGCCGGCTGATGGAACAGCGCTATCCCATCTATGCCGAGGCCGACCTGACCGTGGTCAGCGACGAACGTCCGCCCGACGTGACGGTGGAACTGGTGATCGACGCGCTGGAGGCGCATTTCGGCGTCCAGCTTCCCCACCGTGCGCCGCGCGGCGCACGGCCCGGCAAGAGCGACACCCCCAAGACCGACGCTCCCAAGACAGACGCCTCCTGATCCTCTTCTCCGCCCCCTTCCCGACCCACCAGCTTCGCGGACTGCCCCGATGACTTCCGTCTCCGCCACCACCCCGGCCGCACCCGACACCGTCCGCCTGGAGCTGGGCGCCCGCAGCTACGACATCCTGGTCGGCGACGGCGTGCTGGCCAATGCCGGCGAGCGCATCGCCGCCGTCACCCGCGGCCGGGCGCCCATCGTGGTGACCGACGCCAACGTGGCGCCGCTGCATCTGGACACGCTGAACGCCGCGATGCAGCGGGCGGGGATCGCGCCGCAGCCGGCCATCGTCCTGCCGGCCGGCGAGAAGACCAAGGACTTCGCCCATTTCCAGCAGCTGATGGACGACATCCTGGGCCGCGGCATCGAGCGGTCGACCGTCCTGCTGGCGCTGGGCGGCGGGGTGATCGGCGACATCACCGGCTTCGCCGCTGCGTCGGCGCTGCGCGGCATCGACTTCATCCAGGTGCCGACGACTCTGCTGTCCCAGGTCGACAGTTCGGTCGGCGGCAAGACCGGCATCAACAGCCGCCACGGCAAGAACCTGATCGGCGCCTTCCACCAGCCGCGGCTGGTCATCGCCGATACCGCCACGCTGGACACCCTGCCCCGGCGCGAGGTGCTGGCCGGCTATGCCGAGGTGGTGAAATACGGCCTGATCCGCCAGCCCGACTTCTTCGCATGGCTGGAGCGGAACGGCCGGCGCGTGGTCGACGGCGACAGCGACGCCCGGCGCCATGCGGTGACGGTCAGCTGCCGCGCCAAGGCCGACATCGTCGGCGTCGACGAGCGGGAGAGCGGTGACCGTGCGCTGCTGAACCTGGGCCACACCTTCGGCCATGCGCTGGAGGCGGCGACCGGCTTCGGCCAGACCCTGCTGCATGGCGAGGCGGTGGCGATCGGCATGGTGCTGGCCTTCGACCTGTCGGTCCGGCTGGGACTGTGCCCGGCCGAGGACGCCCGGCGCGCCCGCGCCCATCTGGCCGAGGTCGGCCTGCCGGTGCGCCCGGCCGACATCCCCGGCGTCGCCTGGGACGTCGATGGGCTGGTGAAGTCGATGGCCAAGGACAAGAAGGTGCAGGACGGCCGCATCACCTTCATCCTGGCCGATCGCATCGGCAACGCCTTCACCCGCCGCGACGTCGATGCCGCCGCCGTCCGCGCCGTGCTGGACGAGTCGGTCCGGCCCGCCTGATCCGCTATATCACGGACAATCCGCCTTTCGCACAATAGCCGCGCCGACGGTTGCCCGCTCATACTCCCCCGACAAGACCGCGGCCATTCCGCCGCGGCGGAACCGGGGAGGATGGGTGATGAAGGCAATGATGGGCATGTCGGCCGTTGCGGTCCTGCTGCTGGCGGCGGCGCCGGCCATGGCGCTGGAGGTGCGCGAGCAGGCGACGATCAAGGCGCCGATCGAGCAGGTGTGGAAACAGATCGGCCCCTTCTGCGCCATCGGCGACTGGCATCCGGCAGTGGAGAGCTGCAATCTTCGCAAGACCGGGAAAAGGCAGGAACGTGACCTTGCGCTGAAGGGCGGCGGCGCCATTCAGGAACGGCTGACCGGCCTGTCCGCCGCCAAGCACCGGATGCGCTACACGCTGCTGAGCGGACCGCTGCCGGTGAAGAACTACAACTCCACCATCCGGCTGAGCGCGGTGGACGCCCACACCACCCGCATCACCTGGTCCTCGCACTTCGAGGCCAAGGGCGCCTCCGACGCCGAAGCCCGCAAGGCGATCGCCGGCATCTATACCAGCGGCTTCGACGGGCTGCGCAAGCGGTTGGAATCCGCCCAATAACCGCGCCGGCGGCAAAGACATACCGCGATATGAGGTAAGTTCCCAGCAATCGGTTCTATTGACTATTCGTGCATCAAGCTGACAGGATCGGTATACCGCGCTGCGAAATCGCGGTCGAGTGCATCGTTCGTCCACAAAACCTGCAATCACGAGGGAGACGGGACACATGCCGACACGCCGACTGATGCCTGACGTCATCAAGAACCAGGAGCTGTCCTGCCTGCCGCCGGGCGCCACCGTGCGCGATGCCGCCACGCTGATGGCCGAAAAGCGCATCGCCGCGGTGCTGGTCACCGAAGGGCGCACGCTGAAGGGCATCGTCACCGAGCGCGACATGACCGCCCGCGTGGTCGCGGCCGGACTCGACCCCGACACCACCCGGCTGTCCGCGGTGATGACCGCCGATCCGGACACGCTGGAGCCGTCGGCCACCGCTCTGGCGGCGCTGGAACTGATGGAGCGGCACCATTACCGCCACCTGCCCATCGCGGTGGGCGGCGAGGTCGTCGGCATGGTGTCGATCCGCGACCTGTTCGCCGTGGTGCGCACCCATCTGGAGGACGAACTGCGCAGCCGCGAGGCTTACATGTTCGGCAGCGGCTATTCGGCGGAGGCCACCCTCGGCTGAGCGCGAGCCGGGGGCTGACCTATAGGTAACGCTGCGTTGCGGCGGGGTCGGGTTGACCGGGCGCCCGGCCCCACCGATAGTCGAGGGTGAGTCATCCTCACTGCTGAACTGGAACGCCCGATGTCCGCGCCCTCGCTGTCCGCCCCCGCCGCGCGCGAGCCGATCCACACCCGCCGCGTCACCTGCCAGGGCTTCCGGCGCGCCGATGGGCTGTGGGACATCGAAGGCCACCTGACCGACGTCAAGAGCTACGGCTTCCACACGGACGAGCGCGGACATCTGGAGCCGGGAACGCCGATCCACCAGATGTGGATGCGCCTGACCGTGGACGACAAGCTGACCGTCCAAGCGGTGGAGGCGGTGACCGAACACAGCCCCTACAAGGCCTGCGGCAGCATCACGCCGCGCTTCCAGCAGTTGGTCGGCCTGCGCGTCGGGCCGGGCTGGACCCGCGCGGTGAAGGAGCGGCTGGGCGGGGCGAAGGGCTGCACCCATCTGGTGGAGTTGCTGGGGCCGCTGGCGACCACTGCCTTCCAAACCGTCTACCCGATCCTGGCGCGCGAGGCGGCGGAACGCGCCAAGGCAGCCGGCAAGCCGGCCCAGGACGATGGCAAGCGGCCGGTCCTGCTGAACATGTGCCACATCTTCGACAGCAACGGGGAGGTGGTGCGCAAGCACTGGCCTGCGCACTACACCGGCGGGGAAAACGAAGACGCCCGTGAAGAGGCGGCGGAATAGGCTGCGGACTCCAGGAAATCCGCTGGGCAAATCCGTTGCGGAAATCCGCTTGGCAAATCCGCCGGGCGGGTGCCGAACCGGTCTCGCTCAGGCGTCCAAATGGGATTGGGTGGAACCGGTCAGGGCCGGACCGGGTGACGGGAAATTGCCGCCGACGGCGACCGCGGCCTTGACGCCTTCGGCCTCGTCGGACGGCGGCAGGTCGAACGGCGTGCCGACGAACGGATCGCTGCCGCCGTGTCCGGCGCGCTGATGGCCGTCCTCGGTACAGGCCCGGCGGTAATAGGAGGCGATGAAGACCCGCACCGCGGACGTCAGGGTGACATCCGCATCCTCCGGGTTGATGCCCCGGCGGCGCGCCTGCTCTTCGATCCGCTCCTTGATCTGGGTGCAGAGACGGTTGACGGTCAGACCTTCCCGACGGCCGATGTCCTCCAGAGCATCCCACATCGACGGCTCCAGCCGCATGCTCGTGCGGTGCCCGCCGATCATGATGTTCTGGCTCCTCAACGGTTCCACCCCCGTCTGGGGAGTGTTCACCCGCTTCTTCTTCGGCCCACGCTTCGCCATCCGCAGCCCCTTCCACGAAGCCGCCGGCGGACATGCGAAGTTTGTGTCCGCCACGGCGCGATAAATGGTTGCATATATCGCACTTTACTAAACGTGGCGGGAATTGCAACCACGCTAGCGTCTTCCATTCTTATATGATTTCCTAAAATCGACTCTTGGTTGCATCCATATGTATGCTATTTCCGGCGTCCACCCGCCCATTATTTGGAGCGTGCGAACGGTCGATCGGTGACGGCGCCTGATCCGTTGGTCCGGTCAGGCCCCGGCTTCGCCGGGGGCGTAGGTGGTCAGGCCCAGCGCATGCACCCGCTCGCGCAGTTCGTCGGCCAGCAGGGTGTAGATCATCCGCTGGCGCTCCACCCGCGACTTGCCGGCGAAGGCGGCGGAGACGACGGTGACGTGGAAATGGGTTTCCCCGGCGGCGTCCGCCCCGGCATGGCCGGCATGGCGGGCGCTGTCGTCGACGACCTCGAGCCGGTCCGGAGCCAGTCCGGCGGTCAGCTTTTCGCGGATGCGGGTGGCGTATTCCATGGCGGGTCCTGATGTCTGGGCACTGGTCGGGAATGCGTGGGACGGGCGGCGCCTGGGAAGCGATTCCCGAAGGCCGCGCCGACAGCCAGGAGAGGGTGCGAGCCCCGCTTCTGTCAAGCGCCTGTCAAGCGCAACGCCCCGCGGATTGCGGATGACGGAAGCCCGATTCGGCGCGCTTGCCAGAGGCATCGGCTCTTCCCATACTTGGCCGATGACCAGGAACCGCACCCGCTCCAGTTACGACAGCTATGCCGCTCCGCGTGCGGCCACCCGTGTGTGCGACCACCCCGAGTGCGTCGCCGCCGGCGAATACCGTGCGCCGAAAAGCCGCAGCAGTCTCAACGAGTACTGGTGGTTCTGTCTGGACCATGTCCGGGAATACAACCGCGCCTGGGACTATTACGCCGGCATGTCGACCGACCAGATCGAGGCGGAGGTGCGGCGCGACACCACCTGGCAGCGGCCGAGCTGGCCGCTCGGCAAATGGGCGACGCAGGAACGCTTCATCCGCGAGCGCGTGGTCAACGGCTTCAGTTTCGAATTCGGCCACGAGGCCGGCAAGACGAAGGATGAGGAAAAGGCGCACCGGCGCCACCACGCCCGCACCGACGAGGAAAAGGCGCTGGCGGTCCTGGAATTGACGCCGCCCGTGGACTTCACACGCATCAAGGCACGCTATCGGGAGCTTGCGAAAAAGCATCATCCCGATGCCAACGGCGGCGACAAGGCTGCGGAAGAACGCCTGAAAGAAATCAATCAGGCCTACAATACGCTGAAAGCCTGTTATGCTGCCTGAAACCCCGTTGGCGGGCCGGGTCGATCCCGCGGCCGCCGGACAACCGACACTCGCTGGAACGTAAGAAACCACCCATGGCTTCCCAAGGAGCGACCCAGGCCAGCTCGGCCCTGTTCGACCACACGCCCGACACCACCGTCTCGGTGCGCGAGGTCTTCGGCATCGACAGCGACATGCAGGTGCCGGCCTTCAGCCAGCGCTCGGAGCATGTCCCCGACCTCGACAGCGCCTACCGGTTCGACCGGGACACGACGCTGGCCATCCTCGCCGGCTTTGCCTACAACCGCCGCGTCATGGTCCAGGGCTATCACGGCACCGGCAAGTCGACCCACATCGAACAGGTGGCGGCGCGGCTGAACTGGCCCTGCATCCGCGTCAACCTGGACAGCCACATCAGCCGCATCGACCTGATGGGCAAGGACGCCATCGTGCTGCGCGACGGCGTGCAGGTCACCGAATACCGCGAGGGCATCCTGCCCTGGGCGCTGCAGCATGCCTGCGCCCTGGTGTTCGACGAATATGACGCCGGCCGCCCCGACGTGATGTTCGTGATCCAGCGCGTGCTGGAGGTGGAAGGCAAGCTGACGCTGCTCGACCAGAACCGCGTCATCCGTCCGCACCCGGCCTTCCGCCTGTTCGCCACCGCGAACACCGTCGGTCTCGGCGACACCACCGGCCTGTATCACGGCACGCAGCAGATCAACCAGGGCCAGATGGACCGCTGGAACATCGTGGCGACGCTGAACTACCTGCCGGTGGATGCCGAGGTGAAGATCGTCCAGGCCAAGGTCGCGTCCTATGACGACGCCAAGGGCCGCGACACGGTGGCGTCGATGGTCCGTCTGGCCGACCTGACCCGCGCCGGCTTCATCAACGGCGACATCTCCACCGTCATGAGCCCGCGCACGGTCATCACCTGGGCCGAGAACGCGCGCATCTTCAACGACGTCGCCTTCGCCTTCCGCATCACCTTCCTCAACAAGTGCGACGAGGTGGAGCGGCCGACGGTTGCCGAATACTACCAGCGCTGCTTCGGCGTCGAACTGCCGGAGACGGGGGTCCAGGCGAACCTCGTGTGAGTGTCCGTGCTGTGCCCTGATCTTCGGTGAAGTCGGGGCGCAGCACGCAAGGATTCACACGGATCGGGACGGACGGCATTTCGGGGCAGGAGCTTAATCAGCGGTTCACGTCCCGGCATGTCCGTAAAAGCCATGCCCTGCTCCGTGCCAATCCTGCCCACCGCGCCGTAACTCTCCCTAGAACGAAGACGCCCCCGCGATGACCACCCAGAACGACACCCCCGTCGAGGCCTTCAAGCGGTCCACCACCGCCACGGTGCGCGCCATGTCCCGGCGGGCGGAGGTGCAGGTGGGCTTTTCGTCCGATCCGCCGGGCTTGTCGGGCCAGCGGGTGCGGGTGCCGCTGCCGGCGCGCGATCTGAACCCGGTCGAGGTCGCCAAGCTGCGCGGGGCGGCCGATGCCGTGGCGCTGCGGCTGCGCTATCACGATTCCTCCGTTCATGCCCACCGCATGCCGCTGGGCGATGCCGCGCGCCAGGCCTACGACGCGTTGGAGCAGGCGCGCTGCGAAGCGTTGGGCAGCCGCGACATGGCCGGTGTCGCCCATAACCTGGAAGCGGCGCTGGAAGACCGCTACGCCCGCCAGGGCCTCGACCGTGTCGAGGATCGCGGGCAGGTGCCGCTGTCCGAAGCGTTGCGGCTGATGGCGCGCGAGGCGATGACCGGTGCGCCGCCGCCGCCCGCCGCCGCCCATGCCGTCGACCTCTGGCGCCCCTGGATCGAGGAGCGGCTGGGCAAGGACATGAAGGGGCTGGCCAACTATGCCGGCGACCAGGAAGCCTACGCCAAGGCCGTCCGCCGCCTGCTGGCCGACCTCGACATGGAAGTCGGGCAGGAAGCCGACCAGGAAGAGGAGGAGGATCAGCAGACCCAATCCTCCGAGAATGACGAATCGCCGGAGCACGGCCAGACCCGCGGCCAGGACGAGGACCAGTCCGACTCCGAATCCATGGCATCGTCGGACATGCAGGATTCGTCGGAGGCCGGTGAAAGCGCCGAGGAAGGCGCCGGCGAGGAAGGCGACATGGAGATGGGCGAGGGCGAGGGGGCGGAAGAGCCCGCCGGCCCCGGCCAGCCCTGGCGCAACGACCTCAACCGCCGCAACGAGCCCGACCCCAACGCCTACAAGGCCTTCACCACCCAATATGACGAGGTGGTGGATGCCGCCGACCTCTGCGACCCGGCGGAGCTGGAGCGTCTGCGCCACCTGCTGGACCAGCAGCTCCAGCATCTGCAGGGCGTGATCTCCAAGCTGGCGAACCGGCTGCAGCGCCGGCTGATGGCCAAGCAGCAGCGGTCGTGGAACTTCGACCTGGAGGAGGGCATCCTCGACGCCGCCCGTCTGGCCCGCGTCGTCGCCAACCCGGTTCTGCCGCTCTCCTTCAAGGCGGAGAAGGAGATGGATTTCCGCGACACGGTGGTGTCGCTGCTGATCGACAATTCCGGCTCGATGCGCGGCCGGCCGATCTCCATCGCCGCGATGAGCGCCGACATCCTCGCCCGCACGCTGGAACGCTGCGCGGTGAAGGTGGAGGTGCTGGGCTTCACCACCCGCGCCTGGAAGGGCGGACAGGCGCGCGAGGCCTGGGTCGCCGCCGGCAAGCCGGCGCATCCCGGCCGCCTGAACGACCTGCGCCACATCGTCTACAAGGCCGCAGACATGCCGTGGCGCCGCGCCCGCAAGAATCTGGGGTTGATGCTGCGCGAAGGCATCCTGAAGGAGAACATCGACGGCGAGGCGCTGCAATGGGCGCACAACCGGCTGCTCGGCCGGCCGGAACAGCGCCGCATCCTGATGGTGATCTCCGACGGCGCGCCGGTGGACGATTCGACCCTGTCGGTGAATGCCGGCAACTATCTGGAACGCCACCTGCGCCAGACCATCGAGCAGATCGAGACCCGCTCGCCGGTGGAGCTGGTGGCGATCGGCATCGGCCACGACGTCACCCGCTACTACCGCCGCGCCGTGACCATCGTCGATGCGGAGCAGCTGGGCGGCACGATGATGAACAAGCTGGCCGAACTGTTCGACGAGGACGACCGCCGCGGTGGCCGTCGCGGCTGGCGTTGAGGTAAGGAAGCGGGCAGGGGCATTTCCAGGTTTTTCAGTGACTTAGCTGGAAATGCCGACCCGGATCAGGGTGTATCCTTACCTACGAACGCCGGCTTCGCGCCTTCTCCCGCATTGGGAGGGGAGGGAAGGGAGAGAGATGGCGTCGCCTTCTCCCCCGCCGCCGACGGTGCCGCCTTCTTCTCCTCCTCCAGCACCAGACGCCAGAGTTCGGTCATGCCGGTGCGGCCGCGCAGCGACCGGCCGCCCTGGCGGACCAGCGGGACGGCGTCCTTGCCCTTGGCGGCGGTGACGCCGCTGGTCAGCACGATGACCTCGGCGTCGCCCTGAAGGGCGGCCGACAATTCCTCGATGCGGGCGGCGACGTTCACGGTGTCGCCGACGATGGTGTAGTTGATCCGGCTGTCGGAACCGATGTTGCCCACCACCACCGGGCCGCTGTGCAGCCCGACGCGGACATGGATCGGCGCCCGGCCGGCGGCGACGCGGCGGCGGTTGTCGGCACGGATGGCGTGGTGGATCGCCAGCGCGGCGCGCAGCGCGCGGACGGCGTGGTCCTCCTGCGCCTCCGGCGCGCCCCAGAAGGCCATCAGGGAATCGCCGATGAACTTGTCCACCGTGCCGCCCTCCGCCTCGATGCAGGCGGCCAGCAGGGTGAAATGCTCGTTCAGCAGGGCGGCGGTATCGGCAGCGGCCATATGCTCGGCCATGCGCGAGAAGCCACGGATGTCGGTGAACATCACCGTCACTTCGCGCTGCACGGAATCGAGCCCGCCCTCGGTCTCGCGCTGGCGCATCAGGCGCAGGACCAGCGCCTTCGGCACATAGGTCTCGAACCAGCGCAGGCCGGCGATCATGGCGTTGAAGGCGGCGGCGGCGCGCGCCATCTCGCGCAGGCGGGAGTCCGGCAGGTCGGGGATGGCGCGGAATTCGAAGGCGCGGACGCGGTCGGCGGCCTCGGCCAGCCGAGCCACCTGCCGGCTGATCCGCCGCCCGACCAGCAGCGCCACTCCGACCGACACCAGCAGGATGGCGAAACCCACGGCGCCGGTGACATAGAGCCGGCGGATCTCCACCCCCATCTCGCCATCGCGATAGCCGATGCCGATGATCCAGTCCTGCTGGCCGTACCCCGCCATCTTGCGGGTCAGAAATGTGTAGTCGCTGCCGAGAACGCGCACGCTGCGCCCCTCCACCCGCTTCTTCAGCGACTGGACCGGCACGCCGCTGGACCACAGCGCCGCCAGCGCCGGATCATCGACCTGATCGATGCGCGGCAGCGGCGGACCGTCGAGCTTGCCAGAGAAATCGAAGGTCCGGCCGACCAGCGCCGGATGGGCCAGTACATGGCTGTGGTCGTACAGCACGAAGGCGTTCAGCCCCTGTTCCACATACAGGACCTGCAGGAAGCGCGACAGGTCGCCCAACGAGACGCCGACCGCCACCTGCCCCAGAT
Organism: Azospirillum sp. TSO5; assembly: GCF_003116065.1. Taxonomy (NCBI): domain Bacteria; kingdom Pseudomonadati; phylum Pseudomonadota; class Alphaproteobacteria; order Rhodospirillales; family Azospirillaceae; genus Azospirillum; species Azospirillum sp. TSO5. The sequence goes on from NZ_LGQY01000043.1 coordinate 19,975, forward strand.
AGCGGCCGTCGCGCCGCACCGGCTGATAGAGGGTGACGAAGCTGTTCTGCGCCTCCTTCAGCCAGCGCGGGTCGGCCCAACTGGCGGCGCTGCGGTTGGGACCGTCCAGAACCTCCGGCGGGATGTCGCTTTCGCCCTGCATGTCGAAGGGCTCGGCCATCAGTTCGCCGTTCAGCCGGCCGACGCGGACCCCGGTCAGGTCGGGGCGGATGAAGGCAAGGCCGGTGACGTCCGGCGCGCCGGCCAGCGCACCGCGCAGCGTGTCGATCATCGCCGTGGTGTCGGCGGCGCGCAGGTCGCCGCGCTCCACCAGCCCGGCAACGAAGCGCGCCATCTCCCGCGCGGGGTCGAGTTGGTGGCGGACCCGCACCTCCACCCCGGCCAGCGCCAGATCGGCCTTGTCGTTCAGCAGGGCGAAGGTGTTGGTGGTGGCGCTGACCAAACCCAGGACGAGCACGCTGGCGACCGCCGCCAGCATCAGGGAGCCGAACCCAGCAACCAGCACCGCAGCAATGGGCAGCCGCAGCCGCCGACGCCCGGCGGGCTTCGGCGGCTGCGCCGGCTTCGCAGCCTTGGCCGGAACGGCCGGTGCGATCGGGGCGCGTGCTGACGGGGTGTCGGACATGCGCGGCAGCCTACCCGCCTGCCCGCCCGGCGGCAACCCGCCGGGCTGTATCCTTACGCGGATTTCATGCGGCCACGTTCACGCTGGGAAAAGCTTTATTCGCTGCCTACTCACCAACAATCACCTTCACCCGGTGGCCGGGCTGCAGGGGCGTTCCGGGCGGCAGGTCGTTGATGATCCGGAACAATTCCTCGGCGTAAGGTTCCTGCGGCATGCGGCGGACGAAGGCGTCGACGCTGTCGCCGGGCCGCACCGTCGTCACCTGGACGCGACGGGGGCGGTAGCGGGCGGCCTCCTCCGCGGTCAGGCGGTGGAAGCTGTTGGCCGCCGCCTGGAAATCGGCATCGAAACGAGCTAGCGCACCCGCCGGCGCCAGAAAGGTGAAGCGGTACATCTTTCCGTCCGGCGCGCGGATCGCCACCAGCCGGATGTCGGCGCTGTCGCCGTTGGACTCGCCTCGCGTGGTGGCGGTCGCCGCCGGCATCCCGCCGATGGTGATGCGCTGGACGTTGGACAGGTTGGCCCCCTTGCCCCAGACGCCGGTCAGGAAGGCGACCGGGTCGGAGACGCCGGCGGCCGATCCGCCGTCGAAGGCCATGGCGGTGCCGTTCCGCCCCTTGGCGACCACCTGATCGGCGCCGTTCAGCAGCGCATAGCCCTGCGGCACGGTGAAGGCGATCCCCAGCTGCGGGTGGGCGAAGGTCCGGCCGCGGACATAGCCGTTCTCCGGGCTATCGCCATAGATCATACCGTCGACCGCCGCCAGGTAAGGATCGCGTGGGCGGGCGCCGCCCTGCGGCATCTTGCGGGCGAGGTCGGCGGCGCGGCGAATGCGGTCCTCGGTCGCCGGATGGCTGGCGAAGAAGTCGAAGCCGCCCTCGCCCTTGTTGCCGGCGCGCAGCCCCTCATACTGGCTGTCGCGGCGCAGCGTCTCCAGGAAGGTCGCCATGGCGAAGGGGTCGTAGCCGGTCCGCCGCAGGGTCTCGACGCCGAGCTGGTCGGCCTCCAGCTCCTGCTCGCGGGAATAGCTGGCGACCACGGCGGTGCCGCCCAGCCCGGCCAGTTGCGCCAGCGTGTCGTTGCCGAACACCATCCCGACCCCGGCGGCGAGAATGCCGGCGATGGTCTGCCGGGTCTGGCGCTGCGCCGAATGGTGGGCGGTGACATGGCCGATCTCGTGCGACAGCACCCCGGCCACCTCCGCCTCGTCCTCCGCCAGCGCCAGCAGGCCGCGGGTGACGTAGACATAGCCGCCGGGCAGGGCGAAGGCGTTGGCCACGTCGCTGTCCAGCACGGTGAAGGTCCAGGGCTCGCGCGCCAGCGCGGTGGTGGCGGCGAGCTTGCGGCCGAGCTGGTCGATATAGCCCTGCAGCTTCGCATCCTTCACCGCCCCGCCGAACTGGGCCAGGATCTTCGGATGCTCCTGCGCGCCGAGCGCCGCCTCGTCGCCGCCGGACAGGACGTTGTCGAGCAGCCCGGCCTGGGCGGTCGGGACCAGGACGGGGGTGGCGGCCAGCCAGAGCGCGGCCAGCGCTGGCGCCAGCTTGCGGAACGGCTTGCGGAAGGAGACGTGGGTCGGCATACCGGTCAGAACCCCGCCCGACGGCGGATGTTCCGCAACGACGGAATTCCCGATGCGACATGTCCCGCTTCCGCTTGTGCGCTTGGCCTTCCTGCTGCTGTGCGGACTGCTTCTGGCCGGTGTCGCTTCTGCGGAGCCGTTGCGGGTCACCGCCGTTCTGGACGGCGACACGCTGGAGCTGGAGGACGGCCGACGGGTCCGGCTGGCGGGGATCGAGGCGGCCAAGCCGCCGCGAAGCGCCAATCCGGCCGACGGGCGCGCCTGGCCGCTAGCGGAGGCGGCGACCAGGGCGCTGAGCGATCTGGCGCTGGACCACCGCGTCCTGCTGCATGGGCCGGCGCCGGTCGACCGCCATGGCCGGCTGCTCGCCCATCTGGTGCGGGAGGATGGCCTGTGGCTGCAATCGGCGCTGCTGGTCCGCGGAATGGCGCGGGTCCACACCCGACCCGACGCCCGCGCCTATGCGGCGGAGATGCTGGCCGGCGAGGATGCCGCGCGCAATGCCGGACGCGGTCTGTGGCGCAGCCGGGTCTATGCCGTGCGCGAGGCCGACGACGCGGACGAGCTTACCCGCGACCGCGACAGCTTCCAGCTGGTGGAGGGGGTGGTGCTGGCGGTGTCCAAGGGCGGCGGCGAGACCTGGCTGGATTTCGGCGCCGACTGGCGCAACGATGTCACCGTCCATATCGGCCGCGCCGCGATGCGCGAGGTCACCCGCGTCGGCATCGACCCGCTGTCCTACGAGGGGCGGCGGGTGCGCGTGCGCGGCTGGATCACGCTGCGCAATGGGCCGATGATCGAGATCACCCACCCCGAGCAGATCGAACGGCTGGAGCGGGAACCGGCCTCCGCCGCCCTGCGAAGCACCAAGCCGGACGGTGAAGACCCTTGGGACGACCCATGGGATGAGGACGAAGCGGAGGACGACCCGGAATGATGAAGCCGTCGATTGCGCGTATGGGCGGGCGCCTGCTCGCCGCCTTGTTTCTTCTGCTTGCCGCCTTGCCGCTGCATGGAGCGCTGGCCGGCGGGCCGACGCTGACCATCGCCATCGCCGAGGCCGAGCGGGTTTTCGACCGCGACGCCCTGCTGGCCCGGCCCGACGCGGTGACCGTCGATATTCCCGCCGACATTTCCTATGGCCGGCCGATGCGCTATCGCGCCGTCCCGCTCGCCAGCCTGATCGGCATCGATGATTTCCCGCCCGGCACCGTGCTGGAAGGGGTGGCGTCGGACGGCTTCACCGCGCAGCTGCCGCCGGAGCTGTGCCTGCGCACCGGCCCCGACGGAGCCGTCGCCTTCCTGGCGGTGGAGCCGGCCGACCGGCCCTGGCCCAACCTGCCGGGCAAGGAGGTGTCCGCCGGTCCCTTCTATCTGGTGTGGGTGCGGCCGGAGGCGTCGGGGGTGCGCAGCGAACAATGGCCTTATCAGCTGGCCCGCATCGTCGCCTCGGACGATCCGTTGCGACGCTGGCCGCAGCTGGCGGTCGAGCCGGGGCTGGCCGCCGACTCGCCGATCCGCGCCGGTCAGGCGGTGTTCATCACCCGATGCATGGCCTGCCACACCCTGAACGGCGCCGGCAACGCCACGATGGGACCGGACCTGAACCGGCCGATGAACCCGACCGAATATCTCACCCCCGCCGGACTGAAGAGGCTGGTCCGCGATCCCCGCTCCGTCCGGACATGGCCCAACCAGCAGATGCCGGGCTTCAATCCGGCGATGCTGAGCGATGCCGATCTGGACCGCGTCGTCGCCTATCTGGGGCACATGGCGGGACGCAAGACGCCTTAAGCGGGGGCGCTACAGGATGGCGTTGAAGTCGTCCAGCAGCGTGGCGATGCGGCCGCTGTCGCTCTGGTCCATGATGACGCGGGCGCGGCGGCTCGCCTCCATCAGGTCGAGCGAGCGGATGCGCTTCTTCACCGCCGGCACCGACAGCGGCGCCATCGACAGCTCGCGCACGCCCAACCCCAGCAGCAGCGCGCAATAGCGCGGGTCGCCGGCGATCTCGCCGCAGACCGACACCGGGATGCGGGCGCGCAGGGCGGCCTCCACCGTGAACTGGATCAGCCGCAGCACGGCCGGATGCAGCGGGTCGTAGAGGGTGGCGACCTGTTCGTCGGCGCGGTCGATGGCCAGCGTGTACTGCGTCAAATCGTTGGTGCCGATGGAGAAGAAATCGGCGGCATAGGCCAGCGCGTCGGCCGCCAGCGCCGCGCCCGGCACCTCCACCATCACCCCGACCGGCGGCAGCGGATCGGCGATGGCGACGCCGCGGCGACGCAGACGGCGGGCGACCTGCCCCATCATCTCCCGCACCTTCTGCACCTCGGCGACCGAGGCGATCATCGGCAGCAGGATGCGCAACGGCCCATGGGCGCCAGCGCGCAGCATGGCGGCGAGCTGGGTCTCCAGCAGCTTCGGTTCGCGCAAGCCCAGCCGGATGGCGCGCAGGCCCAGCGCCGGGTTGGCCGGCTCGCCATAGCGCCCGGCCATCCAGCCGGCCAGCTTCTCGCCGCCCAGATCCATGGTGCGGGCGGTGACGGTGCGACCGCCCATCCCCTCGATCATGGTGCGCAGCACATTGTACTGCTCATCCTCATCGGGCAGATGGTCGCGGTTCATGAACATGAACTCGGTCCGCAGCAGGCCGATGCCCTGGGCGCCATGTTCCAGCGCCTGATCCAGGTCGCGGGGCAGCTCCAGGTTCGCCATCAGCGTCACCGCGGTGCCGTCGCGGGTGACGGCGGGCAGCTTGCGCAAGCTCTTCAGCCCCTGACGCTCGCGTTCGCGGGCGGCCCGGCGTTCGCCGTAGTCGTCCAGCACGTCGGCCGGCGGGTCGATCAGAACGCGACCCTGCAGCCCGTCGACGATCACCGTCACGCCGTTGCGCACGCCGGCGAGCAGGCCGGGCGCACCCAGCACCGCCGGCAGGCCGAGCGAGCGGGCGAGGATCGCCGTGTGCCCCTCCGCCCCGCCCAGCACCGTGGCGAAGCCGCCGACGATGGTGGGATCGAGCAGGGCGGTATCGGCGGGGGTCAGTTCCTCCGCCAGGATGATGCTGCCGGGGGCCAGGGTGCTGAAGGCCCGGTATTCCTGCTTCATCAGGTTGCGGGTCAGCCGCCGCCCGACCTCGCGGATGTCGTCGATGCGGCCGGCCAGATAGGCGTCGTCCATGCCGGCGAAGGTGGCGGCGATGGCGGCGATTTCCGCCTGGATGGCGGCCTCGGCGTTGACGCGGTCCTGCTTGATGCGATGTTCCACCCCGCGGGTCAGGCGCGAGTTGGTGACCATCGACAGGTGCGCGTCCAGCAGGAAGCCGATCTCCTCCGACGCCGAGTCGGGCAGGACCAGCGCCTTGCTCTTCAGCTTCTTGATCTGGCGGCGGGCCTTGGTCGCCGCCTCGTTGAAGCGGGCGACCTCCGCCTCGACCGCGTCGGGCTCGATCACGTATTCCGGAATGGCGACGGCGCCGCTTTCCACCACATGGGCCGGGCCGATGGCAATGCCGGGCGACACGCCGAGGCCGCGCAGGGCGCGCCCGGAACCGCCGGCCGACGTGCTCCAGGACTCGAGCGAGGGCGTCCCGCCGGAACCGCCGCGATCGGGGCCGGCCACCGGGCCACCGGTGGGGATGGCGGCTGGAACGGCGGGGGGCAGGTCACTCTTCATCGAACTTGCGGTTGATCAGGTCCAGGAGGGCGTCCATCGCCGCGTCGGCCTGGGCGCCGCTGGCGCGCAGTTCCACGCAGGTTCCCGGACCGGCGGCCAGCATCATCAGCCCCATGATCGATTCGCCGGACACCACGGAATCGCCGCGGCGCACCGAGATCTCGGCATCGAAGGTGGCGACCAGCTTGACGAACTTGGCCGAGGCGCGCGCGTGCAGGCCGCGCTGATTGGTGATGGTGGCGGTGCGGCGGATCTCGCCGTCGGTCGGCGCCATGTCGTCGGGGTGGCTCATCGCGGGCGGTTCAGTCCGACAGGAGGGTGGAGGCGACGTTGATGTATTTCTGCCCGGCGTCGCGGGCGGCGATCACCGATTTGTCGAGCGGCTCGGTCTTGCGCACGCTGGCGAGCTTGATCAGCATCGGCAGGTTGACGCCGGCGATCACCTCCACCTTCGCCTTGTCCATGATGGAGATGGCGAGGTTGGAGGGCGTGCCGCCGAACATGTCGGTCAGCACCACGACACCCGATCCGTCATCGACCTCCGCCACCGAATTCAGGATGTCCTGGCGGCGCTGTTCCATGTCGTCGTCCGGCCCGATGCACACCGCGCGCACCTGCTGCTGTTCGCCCACGACGTGGAACAGCGCGGCGATGAACTCCTCGGCCAGCCGCCCGTGGGTGACAAGAACCATACCGATCATGGGACATCCTTCAAGGTTGGGTCCTCCCCGGAGACCTGCGCAAGGGCCGGTGCCGCAAGGGGCCTGCCCGCATCGCATCTGGATCGTTGGTTGGACGTATGGTCGTCAAGGCGCAATTTGCATCATCCCTGGTGGGGGGCTTGGTGAGGGGCCTGATGGCCGGACTGCTGATTGCCCGGGCCGGCGCCGGCGATCCGCAGCCCCAACCGTTCCAACTCGCGATGGCTCAGATTGACCCGCAGCCCCTGCTCCTTCAGCCATGCCGCCAGCCGTTCGGCGACGAAGACGGAGCGATGCTTGCCGCCGGTGCAGCCGATGGCGATGGTCAGGTAGCTCTTGCCTTCCTGGTTGTAGCGCGGCAGCAGCGGACGCAGCAGCTCGGTCAGGTTCCGGAAGAAGGCCGGGTAGTCGGCGTCGCCCTCCACCCGCGCGGCGACGGCCGGATGCAGGCCGGTCAGCGGCCGAAGCTCCGGATCGTAATGCGGGTTGGTCAGGAACCGCACGTCGAAGACCAGATCGGCTTCGCGCGGAAGTCCCTGGCGGAACGAGAAGGAGGTCACGAACACCTGCAGGGCTGCCTGGGCGTCACGCCGGAAATGTCCGGACAGGATGCGCCGCAAATCGTGAATGGACAGTTGCGTGGTGTCGATGGTGACGTCGGCCTCCTCCTTCAGCGGGAACAGCAGGGCGCGTTCGCGCTGGATGCCGTCGGGCACCGTGCGGTCCTCCGCCAGCGGATGGCGGCGCCGCGTTTCGGTGAAGCGGCGCTGCAGCACCTCGTCGCCGCAATCCAGGAAGACCAGACTGACGTCGAGGTCGTCGTCGCCCCGCAACTCCTCCAGCTCGTCCAGGAAGTTCTGCGCGGAAAAGTCGCGGGTGCGGCTGTCGATCACCAGGGCCAGCGGCCGGCGTTTCGGGTCGGCCTGCCGGATCAGGGCGGGGACCAGCGACAGGCGCAGATTGTCCACCGCCTCGTAGCCCAGATCCTCCAGCGCCTTCAGCGCCACCGACATGCCGGCGCCGGACAGGCCGGTGACCAGCACGACGCGCCCGCGGGACACAATGGTGGTGGCGAAATCGCCAAGCCCTTCGGAAGACGGCACGTCGGGAGATGTCATGATGTGACCGGGCTCGGCTGGGCGGACAGGCTGGCGGGCACCCGGTCCAGCCGGCCGCCGCACAGGCTGGCGGCGGCAAGGCGGAGCTTGGCGGGGGTCGAGGCGTCGAAGGCGCAGAGCCCGAGGCGGGGCAGGGCGACACCCAGCAGCGTCTCTGTCTCCGCCTCCGGCAGGCGCTCCACCTCCGGACGGGAAACCAGATCGACGACGAGGCCGACGGGCGCGGACGCGGTCGAGGGAACGGGCAGGATGCCGACGCCCCGCACCTCCAGCAGCCCGGCCAGCGTGGGCGGGGAAGAGGCGGTCAGGCGGCCGGGCTCGCTCTGCAGCACCACCCGGTCATCCGCGACCAGCAGGGCGCCACCATCGATCAGTCGCAAGGCCAAATCCGATTTTCCCCGTCCGGACTCTCCACGCAGCAGCACGCCGATTCCGGAGAGCAAGACGCAGGTGCCGTGAATCGTCACCATAGTCTGGCGAAGGTGAGACGTGGCGCCGATTCTGTCAATGGAAACGGAACGGTGGCTCATGATGTCAGGCGGGGAAACCTGTCCGGGCTCCCCCATCCGCTTCCGACCGTTCTTTCGGTCTGATCGCTTAGGCGGCGTGATGGATCGGGCGGTGGGGTTCCTCAGGCGCCGGCGGCGTTGCGGGGGGTGCGGCGGATCGCCTCCAGCTCCATGGCCAGCGCGTCGCGGCGCCGGATCATCTCGTCCAGATCGTCCAGCTCGGCCGCCTCCTGGCAGGCATCGCGGAAGTCCTTTTCCCGCTTCAGCCGCACCAGCAGGACCTTGTAGTTGTCAGCGATGCTGGCGAGGTGGCGTTGCGCACCCTGCAGCGCCTCCGCCAACTGCGTCCGCTCCTGCGCGGAGTCCCGCATCAGCTTCGCCAGCTCGCCCTGCTGCCGGCCGGCATCGCGGATCAGGCGGGCCAGACGGTAACGGCGCAGATCGACGACCTCCGCCGAAGCGGCGTCGATGCCGACGGAGCGGCGGCCGGGGCTGCGCGGAAACTGCACGGGGGAATCGGGTGGAGCGGACTCAGGCATGGCAACCCCACATCCTTGTTCCGGGCTGTGGCTACCCTCTTCCAGGCGCAGGAGGCGGAAGCAAACAACCGAACCGATATGGCCCGATCGCCTCGGCAGCCCACAGGAGAGAACGACCCAAGCCATGATCGGTGCTTACTGGCGACTTGTCTAGCCGAGAGTGCAAAGGATGTATGAAATTCCGCAGAGCTTCTCACAGCAGAGGCAGGGTCACGACGAAGTCGGCACCATCGATGCTCCCATCCGATATCTTCCTATTTTGCGCAAATACTGAACCGTTGTGCGCACCGACTATTTGTTTCACGATCGATAGTCCGAGACCGGAGTGGGTGCCGAACTTTTCGCCCGCCGGCCTCTCGGTATAGAAGCGATCGAAGATCGCCTCCTCCTTCCCCTCCGGGATGCCCGGCCCCTGGTCCGACACAACCACCGTGACGCTGCGGCCGCTGCGCCGGGCGGTCAGCCGCACCAAACCGCCGGGCGGCGAGAAGGACAGGGCGTTGTCGATCAGGTTCTGGAACAGTTGGGTCAACCGTCCCTCCAGTCCCGGCACCACCAGCCGCTCGCCCGCCGGGACGTCCACGACGACGCGCGGCGGCGCGGCGGCGGCCTCTCCCGTCCCGCCGGCCGATACAGGCTGATCTGCGGTTTCTGCGACTGTTTCGGCAACCGTCTGGCGCAGTTCGGCCAGCATGGTCAGCAGCAGGCCGATGTCCACCGGTTCCGGTTCGGCCCGCGACAGCTCGGCATCCAGGCGGGAGGCGTTGGAGATGTCGCTGATCAGGCGGTCCAGCCGCTGCACGTCGTCGGCGATGATCGCCATCAGCCGGTCGCGATGGCGCGGATCGCTGACGCGGCCGGCGGTCTCCACCGCGCTGCGCAGCGAGGTCAGCGGATTCTTGATCTCGTGGGCGACGTCGGCGGCGAAGCGTTCGATGGCGTCCATCCGCGTCCACAGCGCGTCGGTCATCTCGCGCAGCACGCCGGACAGCTCGCCGATCTCGTCGCCGCGGCGGGTCAGGTCGGGAATCTCGGCATGGCGTCCGTGGCTCGTGCGCAGCCTGTCCGCGGCCTGGGCCAGCCGGCGGATCGGCCGGGCGATGGTGCCGGCCAGATAGAAGGACAGCCCCACCGTCACCAGCAGCGCCACCGCGAATACCCGCAGGATGTCGAAGCGGACGGAGCGGATGGCGCGGTCGATCTCGCCGCCGCCGCGGGTCAGCAGCACCGCGCCCAGCACCTCGCGGTAGCGCTGGACCGGTACCGCCACGGTCAGCAGCAGTTCGGGATCGCCGCCGGCGCCGTCGACGCGCCAAACGGTGGCCGCCGCCTCGCCGCCCAGCGCGCGCTCCACGTCGGGGTTGGGCTCACCCGGCTGCTCGCGGTAGACCGGCAGCCCCTCGCGGCTCGGCACCACGTCGATCAGGCGGGTGTAGAGGTCGTTGATCGCGCGCGACAGCGGGTCGCCGGCCGGCGGGGAGGGCAGCTCGCGGATTTCGATGCGGCCCTGCGACCCCACCAGCACCCGGCTGTCGGACAGCATGCGCCCGTCGATGTCGTACAGGCGGGTGCGCGTCGCCGTCGCCTCCGCCAGACGGCGGATCATCGGCCGGGCCAGTTCGGGCGCCAGTTCGAACCGCTCGCCCCCCTCGTCGCCGGTGGGGGAGGGGGCGGTCAGGATGCGGTTCACCGCCCCTTCGCCGAGCGCCGAGGCGAAGATGCGCGCCTCCGTCTCCAGCGCCTCGGTCTCCGCCTGGATCAGCCGGTCCTGATAGCGGCCGAGATAGAGCAGGCCGGCCATCAGCAGGACCAGCGCCAGCACGTTCACCGCAAGGATGCGCAGGGTCAGCGGCGACACGCGCCGTCTGGTCCTGCCCCGGCCCAGCGTGGACACCGCGCTATTCCTTGTACCGGTAGCCGACGCCATAGAGCGTTTCGATCTGGGAGAAGTCGGGGTCGACCGCCTTGAACTTCTTGCGCAGCCGCTTGATGTGGCTGTCGATGGTGCGGTCGTCGACATAGACGTGCTCGCCATAGGCCGCGTCCATCAGCTGGTCGCGGTTCTTCACATGGCCCGGCCGCTGGGCCAGCGCGCGCACCAGAAGGAATTCGGTCACGGTCAGGTCGATCGGCTGGCCCTTCCAGCTGCAGGCATGGCGGGCGCCGTCCAGCAGCAGCGGGCCGCGGGTGATGAGCTGGCCGGGATCGGCCTCCACGGTCTCGCCGCGCAGCGCCTCTCGCCGCAGCAGCGCCCGGATGCGCTCGATCAGCAGGCGCTGCGAAAAGGGCTTCTTGATGTAGTCGTCGGCCCCCATGCGCAGGCCCATCAGCTCGTCCAGCTCGTCGTCCTTGCTGGTCAGGAAAATGACGGGCATCTGGCTGGTCTGACGCAGGCGTTGCAGCAACTCCATGCCGTCCATGCGCGGCATCTTGATGTCGAGCACAGCGAGGTCGGGCGGGCGCTGGCTCAATCCGCGCAGCGCCTCGGCGCCGTCGGTGTAGGTGCGCACGTCGAAACCTTCGGCCTCCAGGGCGATGGAGATCGAAGCCAGGATGTTGCGGTCGTCATCCACCAGGGCGACGGTGTGGGCCATGGTCGTAACAGATCCTAATTGAAACGGGTCAGGTCAGGTCGGGGTGGTCGAAGTGCCGGTTCTCAGAAATGTTAGCGGAAACATCAGGCATAGGAGGAGTGGTCATTCCAATACTTTATGCCAGAGTCCAGGTACCAGAGGCAGTTTTCCCTTTTCCCGCAGCATTTGTATGGTCCAATATGGCGGCAATGCGGCGCCGAACAACGGTGCCGCGCGGGAGAACGCACTCGTTTTGGAATGAGTTTTTCGAACGCCCTTCCCGCGTCCTCTCCGGCCGGCGCCACGCCGGACGGCAAGGAGGGCGCGATGCCGCCGGGCACCGGCCGGAGCGGCCCGGATTCCGCCATACAGGATCCGGCCATCCCGGCTCCGGCAACCATGGCTCCGGCCTTGCGCGCCCGGCGCCTGATGCGCGCCTGCGACCGCGCCGCGCTGGCGACCGCCCAGCGTCCGGCCGATGACGGTGCGGCAGCGGAAGCCGCCGGCTGGCCCTATCCCTCGCTGGTGCTGGTGGCGTTCGATCATGACGGCAGTCCGCTGCTTCTGCTCTCCACGCTGGCCGATCATACGCGCAACCTGCTGGCCGACGGCCGGGTCGGGTTGCTGTTCGACGGCACCGCCGGACTGGCGCAGCCGCTGACCGGCGCCCGCCTGTCGGTTCTGGGCCGGGCGGAGCGGTCGGACGATCCGATTCACCGCGAGCGCTATCTGCGCCGCCATCCCGATGCCGCCTTCTATGCCGGCTTCGCCGATTTCGCGATCTACCGCGTGACGGTGGAGCGCGCCCATCTGGTCGCCGGCTTCGGCCGCATCCACTGGCTGTCCGCCGCGGAGCTGGACCTGCCCGCCACAGCCCCCGCCCTGGCGGCGGGCGAGGCGGCGCTGCTCGACCGCCTGAACGGCGCCGGGTACGGCCCCCTGCTCGGCCCCGCCCCCGATGGTGAGGGTGCCGGCGATGGGGAAAGCTGGAGCCTGACCGGCGTGGACCCGGAGGGATGCGACCTGCGACGCGGGGGGTACGTCGCCCGCGTCGATTTTGAGCAGAGAATCCACGACCCCGAATCGGCTAAACTGATGCTGGACACGCTGATCCGGCCGCAGGACGGGTCCGGACAACCCGGAGGATCGACATCCGGGACCGAAAAGGCTGGAACCGAAACAGCCGGCGACGAGGGTGCCTGACGGACCCCGGTGCCGGAAAGAACAACAAGAAGATAAAAAGAAGAACAAGAAGAACGGTCAGCAAGAACAATAACAACGAGAGAAGAGAAGCCAACCGTCAGCCTGAACGACCAGCCGAGAGGTCGCTTCGACACCACCGGGCGCCGCACCAAAAACAAGAACGCGGCGCGCGGGCACGCGCAACCAGGAGAACACTTCAGTGGACCATAACGGATCGACCCGTTTCCCGTCCGGGCCATTGGCCCCCAGACCTGTCGCCTCAGGACCGCCTTTTGCACCGTATCGTCGCCGCACCCCGCCGGTGCAGCGCATCGCGGCGGGTTTCCAACCCGGCCGCCTCTTCGGACCGGCGCCCCGCTGATGCGGCGGCCGCCTTCCATCTGACGACACGACAACGGACGAAAGAACGGCCGGACCGGCCGCGGGACCCCCGGCGAGGGGCATGCCCGACGCGGCAGTACCGGCCCAGCCTTCGAGAGGGACGATATGACTGGTAACACGCGGACGCGGAACAAGAAGCTCCTGGCCTGGGTCGAGGAGATCGCGCTGAAATGCAAGCCGGAGCGCGTTCACTGGTGCGACGGTTCGCAGGAGGAATATGACCGTCTCTGCAACGAGATGGTCGAAGCGGGCACCTTCATCCGCCTGAACGAGGCCAAGCGCCAGAACTCCTTCCTCTGCCGCTCCGATCCGGGTGACGTCGCCCGTGTCGAGGACAGCACCTACATCTGCTCGCGCACCCGCGAGGAAGCCGGTCCGACCAACAACTGGATGGACCCGGTGGAGATGAAGGCCAAGCTGGACGGCCTGTTCGAAGGCTGCATGCGCGGCCGCACCATGTATGTGGTGCCGTTCAGCATGGGGCCGCTGGGCTCCGACATCGCGCACATCGGCGTGCAGATCTCCGACAGCCCCTATGTCGCGGTCAACATGCGCCTGATGACCCGCATGGGCCAGAAGGTGCTGGACATCCTGGGCGACGGCGACTTCGTCCCCTGCCTGCATTCCATCGGCGCCCCGCTGGAGGCCGGCCAGCAGGACGTGGCCTGGCCCTGCAACGCCGACAACAAGTACATCGTCCACTTCCCGGAGGAGCACCGCATCGTCTCCTACGGCTCCGGCTACGGCGGCAACGCTCTGCTCGGCAAGAAGTGCTTCGCGCTGCGCATCGCGTCCTCCATGGGCCGCGAGCAGGGCTGGCTGGCCGAGCACATGCTGATCCTGGGCGTGGAAAGCCCGACCGGCGAGAAGACCTATGTCGGCGCCGCCTTCCCGTCGGCCTGCGGCAAGACCAACTTCGCCATGCTGGTCCCGCCGAAGGAGTTCGAGGGCTGGAAGGTCCGCACCATCGGTGACGACATCGCCTGGATCAAGCCGCAGCCGGACGGCACGCTGCGCGCCATCAATCCGGAGGCCGGCTTCTTCGGCGTCGCCCCCGGCACCAGCGTGAAGTCGAACCCGAACGCGCTGAAGACGCTGGACCACAACGTCATCTTCACCAACGTCGCGCTGACCGACGACGGCGACGTGTGGTGGGAAGGCCTGACCGACGAGGCGCCGGCGCACCTGATCGACTGGCAGGGCAAGGACTGGACGCCGGGCTGCGGCCGGGTCGCCGCCCACCCGAACAGCCGCTTCACCGCCCCGGCGGCGCAGTGCCCGTCGATCGACCCGGCCTGGGAGGATCCGGCCGGCGTTCCGATCAGCGCCTTCATCTTCGGCGGCCGTCTGTCGAAGACCTTCCCGCTGGTGTTCGAGGCCTACAACTGGCGCGAAGGCGTCTATTGGGCCGCGACCATGGGCTCGGAGGCCACCGCCGCCGCCGTCGGCCAGGCCGCCATCCGCCGCGATCCGTTCGCCATGCTGCCCTTCTGCGGCTACAACATGGCCGACTACTGGAACCACTGGCTGTCGATGGAAGGCAAGATCGAAAGCCTGCCGCGCATCTACCGCGTCAACTGGTTCCGCAAGGACGAGAACGGCAAGTTCGTCTGGCCGGGCTTCGGCGACAACATGCGCGTGCTGAAGTGGATCGTCGACCGCGTCCGCGGCCGTGCCACCGACGTGGCGGAATCGCCCTTCGGCTATTCCCCGCGCTACCAGGATCTGAACTGGTCGGGCCTGAACTTCCCGGCCGACAAGTTCGCCAAGATCATGGACATCGACCGCAAGGAGGCCGAGGCCGAGGCGCGGGACCAGGAGGAGCTGTTCAACCGCTTCGGCGACCGCCTGCCGGAGGAGATCGAGCAGCAGCGCCTCGCCCTCCTGAAGCGGCTGGAGAACAGCCCGGACGTCTGGCGCATCGGCTGACCGGCCGAAGCCGTCAGTACGTAAGGCCTGTCAGCAGGTAAGGATAGGGGCTGCCGCAAGGCGGCCCCTTTTCCGTTGCGGCGGTGAAGATGAACGGGAATTCATCCGAAACCGCCCCGCAGGCGGTGGGGTCCCGGGGGCGGGATCGCCGAGGTTCAGCCTTTGCAAGGCGATGCCATCCTTACCTGCCGCATTTGCCTGTCGGTGATTTAACCGGCGTGTCAAAAAGATCGGGCATAAAGTCGCCCACGCCGGTTCGCGCATGCCAGGGAGGGCGAGTCATGTCCGATCATCAGATTCCACCGCAGGATGGCCCACCGCAGGATGGTGACGACTCTGCGGAACCGACCTTCCAATCGGCCGAGCATGAGGACGCCGGCAGCCTGCTGTCGTCCAAGCGCCAGCCCTGCGCCATCAGCGGCAAGCGCCGGCCGAAGCGCGACCTGATCGCGCTGGACGCGCTGCGCCCCAGCCTCGCCGACCGCATCCGCCACGACCACCCGCATCTGGAACCGGACGCGCAGATCAGCCGGCAGGAGCTGGCACGCTACCGCTCGCTCTATGTCGCGGAACTGCTGAAGGAGGAGCATGGCGAACTCAGCGAACTGGACCGCGAGGTCGCCGAGAGCCTCGCCCGGCACGAGACGCTGGCCGAGAACCCGGAGGAGGAGTACGACGACCACCGCACGCTGGGCGAACGGCTGTCGGACGGTCTCGCCAGCTTCGGCGGCAGCTGGGCCTTCCTGATCTCCTTCGCCGTTGTCCTGTGCGTGTGGATGCTCATCAACATCCTCGAAGGCGAAACGCGGGCCTTCGATCCCTACCCCTTCATCCTGCTGAATCTGCTGCTGTCCTGTCTGGCCGCCATCCAGGCGCCCGTCATCATGATGAGCCAGAAGCGGCAGGAGGCGAAGGACCGGCTGCGCTCCGAAAACGATTATCGCGTCAACCTGAAGGCCGAGCTGGAAATCCGGCACCTGCACGAAAAGATGGACTATCTGATCCAGCGCCAATGGCAGCGGCTGACCGAAATCCAGCAGCTGCAGCTGGAGATCATGCAGGAAAAGCGGCTGCGCAAGTGAACCGGATGCCGCCCGGCAAGAGCATCGCCGGGCGGCGCATCAGCGCTTGCGGCGGCCGTCCAGTTCCAGCATGCCGCGCAGCGCGGCGATGGTCTTGCTGAGCGGCGTCGGTTCGCCGGCGGGCTTGGCTTCCGGATTGGCGGGATTTGCCGTCTCCGGCTGAACATCCTGCGGCTTGGCGTTGGGCGGCGACCCCGCCTCCGGCGCGGCCGATCCGCTGCGGGCCGGCGGACGCGGTTTGGCGGCGCGGGGTTTCGGCTGGGAAGCGGGGGGCGAATCCGGCTGTATCTCGTCCTCGATCAGCCCACGCAGGGCCTTCATCGCCTCCTTGATCTCGCGCTCCTGGGCGGAGCGGCGGCCGGCGGGTGCCGGGTCCGGATCCTTTTCCTGTTCCGGGGCAGCAGCCTCCGGCGCCGGATCGGGATCATCCCAGCCAGCGGGCACCGACCAGTCATCCTCGCCCAGGTCAGGTGCCGGATCATCCGGCTCCTCACGACGGGCGGGCTTTTCGACCATCCGGCCGGCGTTGCGCGGTCCCTTGGCCGGCAGCGGCGCAGCGTCCTCCTCTTCCTCCGCCGGCTCGTTCGCCGCGTCCTCGATCATGGAGCGCAGGGCGGCGAGAGTCCGATCGAAGCCTTCCTCATCCTCCGGCGGCGGGGGCGGGCGCTGGGCCCGGCGTTCGGCGCGATGCTGATCGAAGTCGAGCGGTTCGGCAGGCGGCGGCGCGGGCTTCGCCGGACGGGAAGCGGGAGGTGGGGCGGGTTTCTCCGGGTCGCGGATGGCGAAGGACAGGATCTCCTCCTCCGACGGTTCCTCGCCATCCGGACCGCCGTCTTCGGGATCATCCTCCTGGCCGGCGTCCCGGGACTCCAGGTGCCAGGGATCGGCCCCCGCGTCCGCGCCGTCGTCCTCGAAATCCCTGCGCACCAGGACCTTGTGCGAGAAGACCGGCGGCTCGTCCCCGCCGAGGTCGTCCTCACCCTGGTCGCCCTCGTCCTGGTCGCCGCCATGCAGGTCCGGCCCGTCGCCGGCGGGACCATCAGCGGACGGGTGCTCGGCAAAGCTTGCAGCGCGGGCGGCCTGGGGAGCAGGCGCCGGGTCGTCCTCATCGTCGTCGGAGCCATAGGCCTGCGCCAGCAGCCGGCGCATCGCCATCAGCGTCTCGTCACCATCATCTTCTTCGGGGTCGCCAACTTCGGAGTCGGCACCGTCCGGGGAACCGGCGTCGGCGACCTCGTCGCGGGCGGGCTCCGGCCGCTCGTCGTTGGCGGCAGTTCTGGCATCGCCCGTCGCCGGCTCATCCTCCCAATCGTCATCCCACTCGTCGGGCGGCGACGGGCGGCCGAGGCGCGCCGCCATGTCGGCGAGCGAAACGGGTTCCCACAGCGGAGCGGCGCCATCCTCCGCCGGACCGTCGGCCACGAGGTCGGACAGCGGACGTTCCAACACCGGCTTGCCGCGAACAGGCGCCGGTGGTGGAGGAGGAGGGGGAGCGGGCGGCTCCTCCGCATCGGCCGTCCTGTCCCGGCCGCCGTCACCACCGCGCAGCGAGGCGAGCAGCCCGTTCAGCGCCGCCAGCGGCGCATCGAAGGACGGCTCGTCATTGCTGGCGGCGGGGAGGCCGGCGGCCAGGGGTTCGGCCAGGATCGGCCGGCTTTCGATGTCGCGGGAGTCGCAGCGCGAGCAGCGGTAATGCGGCGCGATCGACAGAACCGGGTAATTGGGGCCGAAGCGCCGTTCCAGCATGGCACGGGGCAGCACGCCGCCATGTCCGCAGGTGCGGCAGCGCAGTTGCACGTCGGCGTCGATGTCGCGGAGGAACAGCATACGGGCCATGCCGCGCAGTATAGCGGCGGCCCCGCGGCTTTCCCATCCGTTTCAGTGCTGCCCCGGCCCCACAGGTCCCGGTTCTACGGGACGGGTCAGACTGCGCGGGTGACGGTCAGGCCCTGTTCGGACAGGCTTTCGGAGATGTCCTTGAACTTCCGCAGATAGCGGGTGCGGTAGGCGTCGAAATCGGCGGCGATGGCCGCCTCGGCGTTCTTGGACTTCTTGAACTCGGACACGCGGTGGGCGTTCTCTGCACGGTACAGGGCGAAAGCGCCCTTCGTCACCAGATCGTTGCCGACCGGGTCTGCATTTTTCGATTTGTCGCTGTTCATCAATCCATGTCCAGATGGAGTGGACATCCGGCCACCGGGGTTCGATGAGCGGGGCCGGATGATCGGAGCCGGTAATCGGCGGGGGCTGCGATACGACCCTACAGCCGTATCAATGCGTTGCAGCCACCGGTAAAAGCCTACGCCCGCTTTCCCACACCCGCAATGCTGCGACGCACTATCATGCCACCACCCCGCGCAGGGCGGCCATGCGGTCACGGTCGACGCGGATGCGGTCGAGATGCTGGGCGATCACCGCGGTGATGGGCAGGGGAAGCTCTTTCGCCATCGCTTCTTCGTAACGGCGCAGGCATTCGCTTTCACCGCGCTCGACCTCCTGGATGATGGTGACGCGGTCATGGCCGAGCACGGCGGATTTCAGTTCCAGGAAGAAGCGGTGTGCACCGCCCAGCATGGTGCCGCCCATGTCCGGCGCACCGCCCTGTTCGGCGACCAGCCGCTGAGTCTCGCGCACGATGGCACCGCGCTGGGCGGCGAGATCGTTGAACAGGGCCTTCAGATCCTCGTCCTCGGCGGATTCCGCGGCCTGCCGGTAGCCTTCGTGGCTATCCTCGACGATGCGGATAAGGTCATTGAGCGTATCGACGATCTCGTCTTTTTCCATGGCGGCAGGCCCTCCCATGCGTCCCCTACGCTGCCACAACCCGGCGGCGGGCCCGAATGTTCCAACCTGCCACCGGGGGCAATACCAGTGCGACGGACGCGAAACCGTGCGCCGCCTCCTTACGCCGACGCTTCGGAAAGGGCGCGCGGGGCGGGCGGCGGGCGGCGGATCAGGCTGCGGAACATCCCGGCCCGCCACAGGCCGACGCAATGGCCGCAGAGCCCCATCGCGTCCGACACCAGGCCGAAGACCGATCCTGCCAGCAGGTTGTGCCCAGCCCCGACCACCGTCGCCATGACGAAGAACACCCGCATCCGTCCGACCGCGGTCTGCCAGCGGCCAAGCGTCGCCAGCAGGAAGCCGGTGGCCGAAAGCGCCGACATCGGCCCCTGCCAGCTCAGCACCGCCACGGCGAGCGCCGCCGGCACCGTCAGCCCATAAAGCAGGCCGAGCGTCCGGGATGGCTGCCGTTGGACGCGCACCGCCATCTGGATCAGACCCAGTCCGCACATCAGCATGGCTGTCCAGGCGCCAAGCAGCAGGAAATGGAGCAGGAACAGCGAGGAGGCCGCCGCCTGCGCCGTCAGAATCGCCCGCCGGCCGCCGAGAAGCGTTGACAGGGTGGCGGCCGACAACCCGGCAATGCCGGTCATGACAACCGGCGAGATCGTTGCGGGAAGGGCCGAGAGGGTTGGAAGATAATCGAGCAGAAATACCGTCATGAAGCGCCTTCGCATGAAAAACATGCCGCAGTGCAGCGAAGGCGGCGGACGCTAGTCCCGGACGGTTAACCAGATATGAACATCGATGTGACCGGAAACGGACCAAAAGATGGATGCCGGGATGTCCCGGACAATCGGAAAACGCAATCATGTGGAGTGTGCGGATAACTCTGGTGATTATTGTGTGTCCTCTGCCTCGTTGCGCCTCCGTTGAAAGGGTTGTGAAGGGTTTGTCAGGAGGCGGCCCGACGATTTCGGAGAGGATCCCGACCATCCTTGCCGTTGGCTTTGAAGGCGTACGGCGGCATTCTCGCACCGTCACGGCAGAATCGTTATCGACTGTGTCATTATCGACGCTGCCGGACCGGGATCGGGGGATCATCCGGTAATTGGCGCAATCCGGACGAACTGGGGGAAACATCATGGCGCTGTACGGCCGCCATCCTGCCTCGCTTGGCTGGGAACCGAAGCCGAAATCGGGCAAGACCGGCGAAGCGCGCGGCCATGGTGGCCGTACCGGCCGCAGCGGGCATCTGTGCTGTGGCTGCGGCCGACCGATCCGCGCCGGCGACCCGCATTGGGCCGGACATGGCCATCAGAACCCCTGGCACTATGCTTGTGCCGAGCGGGCCGGTCTTACATGGTCATGGGCGGGCCGCCCGGCCGAGCCGCCGCTTCCGGCCGCGGAGATGGACTGACCACGCCGCCATTCGCCCCGACCTGCGCCTCTTCGCGCCCACGGCGGTAGGCGTCGCGTTCAGCCTCCAGGATGGCGTCGGCCAACCGCCGTTCAAATTCACGCTCCACGAGGGCGGAGAACAGGTCGATGCGGAAACGGGCCTGCAGGGACCGGCTCAGCCGGCGGGCTCTTTCGATCGGCGGCATCGGCGTTCTCCTTTCGGCTGAGGGACAATGGCGCCCAGCTTCAGGGATGACAGGCGATCCCGGCAACCGCGCCATCGGCGAACCGCCAACGCAAAGGAGAGCGCCCATCCGCACCCATCGGTGCGAACCGCTCGTCATAAAAATCGGATTTTGAAAGGGAGCGGCTCAAGGCCGGTTGCCATGCAGGAGGCACGGCGTTTGGAGCGGGTGAAGGGAATCGAACCCTCGTCGTAAGCTTGGGAAGCTTCTGCTCTACCATTGAGCTACACCCGCGCGCCCGCTGTTTATAGGCGACTGCCGCGGCGGATACAAGAGCGGAATCAAGCACTCCCGGGAGCGGGATCGGCGACCGGTTGCGCAGGCGTGGCGGTACTCGTGGCGGCTTCGGCGGCGGCCGGGACGGCGGCATGCTTCGCCGGGGACGGCCCGTCCGGGCGGCCGGAGATGGCGCGGGCGACGCCGTCGGCGATCACACGCTGGCAATGCTCGGCCAGCGACTTGCGGCTGCTGAAGCCGTCGATGGTCACCGGCGGGTGGAATTCCACCTCCACCGTCATGCCGCCCAGGCGGAAGGCCTGCCACAGATGCGGCGCCAAATCCATGTCGCCATACCACGCATAGAAGGGACGGAACGCGAAGCCCATCGGGATGCCGTCCAGCCGGGTGGCGGCGATGCTGACGGGCTGGACGGTCAGCGGACGGCCGTCGATGCGGCGGGCGGCGACGGCGAACAGGGCGGTCTTGAAGGGCAGCGTGCGGTTGCCATCGCTGGAGGTGCCCTCCGGGAACAGGATCAGGCTGTCGCCGGCGTCCAGACGGCTGCCGATGTCGTCACGCTGCTTGTCGACCGAATTGCGCGCCTTGCGCTCGACGAACACCGTGCGCTGAAGCCGGGCCAGCAGACCGAAGAAGGGCCAGCTCCCGACCTCCGACTTGGCGACGAAGGAGCCGGGGATCTGCGAGCCCAGGACCGTGATGTCCAGGTAGGAGGAGTGGTTGGACACGAACAGCACCGGCCCGTCGGCGACACGCTGGCCGCGCACCACCACGTCCAGTCCCATCAGCCGGGCGCAGACCCGGTGATAGAAGGGCGGCAGGGTGCGGCACAGCCGCCAGCCGCGCGCCACCGCCAGGGCCTGCAGCGGGATCAGCAGAAGCGTCCACAGCAGGTACAGCGTCAGGCGCAGGGCGCCGCGGCCGGACGACCCCAGGGCGCGCGCGGTGCGGGTCATGGTCGCCTCAGCCGGCTTGGCTGTCGCGGCTGCGACGTTCGTAATGCTTGAAATACTTGTCGGTGATCAGATCGGTCTTCACCACGATGCAGACGTCGGTGGTGTTGAACTGGTGATCGATGACCGCGCCGTCGCCGATGAAGCCGCCGAGCCGCAGATAGCCCTTGATCAGCGGCGGCAGAATGTTCAGCGCCCGCCGCGGGTCGATGTGCTCCTTCGCCATCCGGTCCAGCGACACGAAGCGTTCCGGCAGCGCCGTCGCCCGCAGATCCGCCGGGGCCAGATGATGGTGGTAGAGGTAGGACAGCGGCTCCGCCATGGCATCCGGATCGGTGCCGGGCAGGCTGGCGCAGCCGAACATCAGGGCGATGTCGTGCTGGAACACGTAGGCCGCGATGCCCTGCCACAGCAGCTGCATGCTGCCGCGCGTGCGATAGCCGGCGTCGACGCAGGAGCGGCCAAGCTCCAGCACCTCGCCGGGATAGCTGGCGAGGCGGCCGATGTCGTATTCGTCGCTGGAATAGAAGCGGCCGACCTTCTCGGCGGCGGGACGGCGGATCAGGCGGTAGGTGCCGACCACCATGTCCGGACCGTTGCCGCGGGAATGGTCGATGACCAGCAGATGGTCGGCGACGCCGTCGTAATCGTCGAAATCGCGCCCCCGGGCCTGCATCTCGGGGGAAGGGATCGCCGCCATCTCTTCGTAGAAGACGCGGTAGCGCAAGGCCTGCGCCCAGTCGATCTCCTCCGCGGAGCGGGCCAGCCGCACTTCCAGCGTGCCGAGGCGGATGCCGTCGGTCAGCTTTTCGCCGGCGGTCGCTTTTTCGATGGTGGCGTCCTCGGGTGCGGACGCGTCGCTCCGCTCCGGGCTAGTCCGGGTCATTCCCGGCTGGTCCAAGCTTGCATCAGCCATGTCGACGGTCCGCTGCGATGGTTCTCGACTGTGCGCCGCGCCGGCTTGCCCCCGTCAGGCCACGGCGGCCAGGGTCGGGACGGACAGCGTCGCACGCACCACAAGGCATAACACGATCCGCCGGTTGCCGGTCAACCGACATCGTCGCGTGCCGTCAGCCGAAGCCTGCTGCGACCTACAGGAATCGTCCGCTTCGGGGATGCGGTCCCTTGGGGCTCTGGATGTCCCGGCAGCCAATGCGGAAAGAAGAAGCGGGGAGGGCAGGCACGGGCGGCGGCGCCGTCATGACGCCGGTCCGCCCTGCGGAAGCCCCAGCCCTCAGGCGCCGCGGCGGGCGCGGGTGCCGAGACCGATCTGCTTGGCCAGCGAGCTGCGCTGACGGGCATAGTTCGGCGCGACCATCGGGTAGTCGGTCGGCAGGCCCCAGCGGTCGCGGTATTCTTCTGGCGTCATATTGTACGCCGTCTTGAGATGGCGCTTCAGCATCTTCAGCTTCTTGCCGTCTTCCAGGCACACAATGTAGTCCGGCGTCACCGACTTCTTGATCGGCACGGCAGGCTGCGGCCGCTCCTCCGCCACCACCGGTTCGGTGCCGACGTTGGCCAGCGACTTGTAGACCTGTTCGATCAGAGTCGGAAGATCGGTCAGCGAGACTGTATTGTTGGAGACATGCGCCGCCACGATCTCCGTGGTCAGAGACAACAGCGCGTTGGAAGGGGACCCGTTGCTCATGTAAGCTTGCTCCGCGGCATTCGTACCTCACCATATAAAGAGGTTTTCTGCGTCGTGCAATATCCATCCTTTGGAGCAAAGAGGAATCGGTGACCGAAAAAATCTCCGCAGACTTGTTTCTCGACATCACCTCGCAGGTTTGTCCGTTAACCTTCGTCAAGACCAAGTTGATGGTAGAACGGATGGACGCGGGGCAGACACTCGAAGTCCGGCTGAATGCCGGTGAACCCTTGGAAAACGTTCCACGATCCTTGGTCGAGTTGGGGCACAGCATTCTGTCTGTGCACCCCGAACGATTGGATGATCCTGACGGAGTCCACCGCCTGATCGTGCGGAAAAATTAACCCCTATGCCCCATCAAGATTGCGGCGCAGGACAAGCGCCGCGACCCGGCCGTCGACACGCCTGTAGTATCCGGGGCGGCGCCCGACGGAAAAAAAGCCGCTGGCCTTGTATAGACTCGATGCTGCCGGATTATCCTCGGCGACTTCAAGAAACAGCGCAGTCGCACCCAGGTTCTGCGATCCGGTGACGGCAGCCTCGACCAGCAGGCGGCCGATGCCGCCGCGACGCGCCTGGGGCATCACGCCGATCGCCAGGATCTCGGCATCCTCCACCGCGACACGGGCCATAACGAAGCCGACCGGCTGGTCCTGCGCATCGAGGGCGATGACGGCGAAGCCGGCCGGCGGCGTGGTCAGGGTGGCGACCGACGCCTCGTCCCACGGATCGTCGGGGAAGCAGGCCTGCTGCAGGGCCGCGACCACCCCGGCCTCCAGCGGGCCGGCGGGGTGGAGGCGAACGGCGGACGCGGTCATGCCGCCGCTCCCGGTTCCGGCTTGGAGGCGGGTTTGGACGCGGACTTGGAGGCCGCAGCCTTCGGCAAGGTGACGTCGGGCAGGCGGAGATAGAAGGGCTCGACCGGCAGGCCGGTCGGGCGGGCCGCCCCCAGCACCGCAACCACGGCGGCGTCCGGCAGCCCGTCGCCGGACGCCGGGACGACGTCGGCCCGGCCGCCCAGCAGCGGGAGCACCGCCGCCGCCGCGTCGCCGGCCAGCAGCAGCGGACCGGACGGGCACAGTGCGTCGAGCCAGCCGGCGATCGCCGACGGGTCGGGCATCGCCGGCTCGCCCACCGGGGTCAACGCCGCGTCGTACAACTGCAGGAAGGGCTCGGCACGCCGGCTGTCGACGGCGACCAGCAGCGAACGGCCGGCGCGTTCGGCCGCCGGCACGCCATGGGCGATGGCGTCGAAACTGGTGATCCCGACCACCGGCAGATCCTGGGCGACGGCGATGCCGCGCGCGGCGGCCAGGGCGATGCGCAGCCCGGTGAAGGCGCCCGGCCCGACGGTGACGGCGATGCGGTCGAGGTCGGCGAAGCCGACGCCGGCCTCGGCCATCACCTCCTGCGCCAGCGGCACCAGCACTTCGGCCTGACCGCGCGACATCGGCGGGCTGCGCCGTACGGTCACGCGCGCGCCGCCGGCCTGACCGGCCGTTCCCTCCCACACTGCCGCCGAACAGCCGGACGTGGCCGTATCCAGACCCAGAACCTTCATCGCTCCGCCTTCCTGGCCGCCGCGTCGCGCGGACGGCCGATTTCTAATACGCAGGCACGCCTTCCCCGGATTGCCATGCCGGGGCCGTTCCATTGAAAAAGTCCATCTCGGGCATGGCAGACCCGTGACCATGGCAGATGGCGTCGCGGCCATGCTAGAGGACCATCGTTTTCCTCATACGCCCACGGTTGTCCATTCCATGCTGACCGAGATCGCGCCTCCGGCCTTCGACATCGACCTGGAGCTTCTCTACGCCACCGCCGACAACCTGTCCGGCGTGCCGATCTACCGCTCGGCGGTGTGCCTGCTGCATCCCGACGCGGCCCGCCGGCTCGGCGAGGCCATCCGGCTGGCGCGCGGCATCGGCTGCCGCCTGCGGATTTACGATGCCTTCCGCCCGGCGGAGGCGCAATGGAAGCTGTGGCACGCCTTTCCCGACCCCGTCTACATCGCCGACCCGCGGCTGGGCTCCAACCACACCCGCGGCGTGGCGGTCGACCTTACGCTGGTGGATGGTGCCGGCGCGGCCCTGGACATGGGCACCGGCTTCGATGCGATGACCGAGCGGTCGCACCATGGCCGCAGCGACCTGACCGCCGAACAGCAGCGCAACCGCGCCCTGCTGCTGGGCGTGATGGTCGGCGCCGGGTGGGAGCATTACCCGTCGGAATGGTGGCACTATCAGCTTGCCGATGCCGAGCGCTACCCGCTGCTGACCGACGCGGCGGCCGGCGGCCGGCTGATGTAAGGACGAGCGGTGCAAGAATAGTGATGGCCGCAGACGGATAGCCGGAGACGCCGGGCGCCGGGTTCTCCATCCCGGCTTGTGCCGGGGCGGAGGTCTTCCATTGTTGCACGCGCGCACCGCATCGCTGCCCTCCGTGGAAAAGCGGCGGACGGAGCTTGTTCGCATGGCGGAGACTGTGGCACATCCTTTGCGTCTGGGCGAAGGTCGCCCCGATCAGCCTTTTCCGCAGGCCGCCATGCCGTTCCGTCGTGCCGTCAGGGTACTCGCCGCCGCCGCGCTGTCCGTCTGGACCGCGTTCGTGCCGGTGTCCCGGCCCGCCGCCGCCGAATCCGTTTCACCGCAGGGCTCCAGCGCGGTGGTCTTCGCCTATGACCGTTTCGGCGAGGACCAGAATCCCTCGATCAGCATCCGCATCGACCAGTTCGAAGCCCATCTCGACGAGCTGACCGACGGCGATTACCACGTCCTGCCGCTGCCGAAGATCCTGGATGCCCTGCGCAACGGCAAGCCGCTGCCCGACCGCACGGTGGCGATCACCATTGACGAGGCCAGCCGCTCCGCCTTCACCGAGGCCTGGCCGCGGCTGAAGGCGGCGGGCCTGCCTTTCACCCTGTTCGTCGCCACCGACGCGGTGGACCGCGGCTCCCCCTCCCACATGAGCTGGACCGAGATCCGCCAGCTGGCGGCGGCGGGGGTCACCATCGGGGCGCTTGGCACCTCGACCCAGTCGATGCTGGCGCGCAGCCCGGATCAACTGGCTGCCGACCTGCGCCGGATGTCCGACCGCTTCCAGACCGAATTGGGCAAGCGCCCGGCGGTCTTCGCCTATCCGCAGGGGGAATATTCGCTGGCCGTGCGGCAATTGGTGGTCGACCAGGGCTTCGCGGCCGCCTTCGGCCAGCAGTCGGGGGTCCTGCACCCGCAGGCCGATCCCTGGAGCCTGCCGCGTTTCGTCATGAACGAGACCTACGGCAGCGCCGACCGCTTCGAGCTGGCGGCCAACGCGCTGCCGCTGCCGGTGTCGGACCTGACGCCCGACGACCCGCTGGTCACCGTCAACCCGCCGCCGCTGGGCTTCACCATCGCCGACGGGGTGGGTGACAGCTCCAAGCTGGCCTGCTTCGCCGCCGGCCAGGGCCGCACCGCGCTGGAGCGCATCGCCGAGGATCGGGTGGAGGTCCGCATCAAGGATCCCTTCCCGCCGGGCCGCGCCCGCGTCAACTGCACCCTTCCGGCCGCCGACGGCCGCTGGCGCTGGCTCGGCGTTCAGTTCCTGATCCCGGAATAATCCAGGGACGGAAGATCGCGGTGGCAATCCCGACCGGTTCGATCGGGCATTGGCGGGAAGACGGGCGCCGCCTATGGTGCCGGTCCCGGCGTGCCGTTGCGAGGCCCGCGAGATTTTTCAGAGTGGCGATTTTCGGGAGCGGGCAATGGCCGACGAGACATATTCGGGGAACGGGCCAGGGGATGTGCAGGGGTCCGACATCGGCTGGTCCGATACGGTTCGGTTCCGGCTGCCGGCCGGTTGGGCGGTCGATGTGGAAGAACATGAAGGACAGCCGGTGGGCACCTTCCGGCCGCCGCCGCCGGCCGCCGGGGTGCTGCGGCTGGTGACGGATCGGGTGGTGCCTCGGCCGGAGTCCGGCGGAACGGCAGCCACCCTGCAGGAGATGGCGCTGCGCTTCGTCCGACCGCAAGACCCGCGGGCAGGCGACCGGACCGTGGAGAGCCGCGCCGATGGCGCCGTGATCGCCCAGGCGATGATGCGGACGGAAGAGGAAGGTCGCGCCGAGACCCATTACCTGTGGCTGGTCGGCGCGGAACGCCCGGATGCGGCGGGGAGTGTGGCCGCGGTCGCGATGTTCAGCTTCGCGCTTCCCGACCTGATGGATGGCGACGAGTCCTGCGCCGAAATGCTGGGCCGGATCGACGACGCCATCCGCAACGCTGAGATATTGTAAAGCAGAAGGGCGTCCGCCCCTGCACGTCAAGGAAGGCCGGTGGTGCCGGTCAGCAGTGGCCGGCCCCGGTCACCATCAGCGCCTTCAGACGGACGGCCTGGGGGTCGTGGGCGACGGCCGCCTCTTCCGCGGCGAGAGCGGCGAGGCTGATGAAGCGCGCCAGGTCATCAAGGTCGCAACGCGTCGCGTCGCTCATCAGGCTGTCCAGGCAGGACTTGATGGCCAGGGCCACATCGCGTCGTTCGTCCATCATCGCGCTTCCCTTTCACACCTGTATGACCAGCGTTGCATAGAACCGCATGCTCTGGTGGCGGCGACAGGGGAGTCGCTGGCCCAATCCCTTGCGGTCGTCCCTTATGACACAAAGGAGATAGCATATTCCTTTCGGATTTTCACTATTAGATTCTCCAGGACATGAATAATCGCAGCAACCGCGAATTGATTGGAAGAGGCTCTGCACGCCATTGCTTGTTAATGAAAGGTTAACTGCATTGACTGGTTCACAATCGAAGCATTAATCACTTGTAACATCTGTGACGATTTGAATCAGAGAGGGTGATTATCGGGATACTCGTCTTCGCTTGCTTGAATACGCTGGTATTCTATTGCGAAGAGCAGCGGGACGGCGGCGGCGTGGCGGAGGATGTCGCGGCAGCGTTTTTTCGCCGCATTTGCGGGTCGAAAGGCGCGCCACCCTGTTGCAGCCCGAAACGGCTCCGCCTATATCTCCGCCAGCACGGGCCGGACCCGGAGGCGTCGCTCTCAAGCATCGCTCCCCCGGGGACCAGACCCCCACGCGCTCCACCGACGTTTCACCGACCCTATGGGGATCGCGGCGGTGCCGGACCAGACGGGCCGCCACGCATCTGCCGAACGAAAGAGGCTGAACATGAGCAAAGTGATTGGTATCGACCTCGGCACCACGAACTCGTGCGTCGCCGTTATGGAAGGCGGCAGCGCCAAGGTGATCGAGAACGCCGAGGGCGCGCGGACGACGCCGTCCATGGTCGCCTTCAGCCAGGGCGGCGAGCGGCTGATCGGCCAGCCCGCCAAGCGCCAGGCGGTCACCAATCCGGAAAACACCCTCTTCGCCATCAAGCGTCTGATCGGCCGCCGCTTCGACGATCCGCTGACGAAGAAGGACCAGGGCCTGGTTCCCTACCGCATCATCTCCGGCGACAACGGCGACGCCTGGGTCGAGGCGCACGGCAAGAAGTACAGCCCCAGCCAGATCAGCGCCTTCATCCTCACCAAGATGAAGGAAACCGCCGAGAACTATCTGGGCGAAAAGGTCACGCAGGCGGTCATCACCGTCCCGGCCTACTTCAACGACAGCCAGCGCCAGGCCACCAAGGACGCCGGCAAGATCGCCGGCCTGGACGTGCTGCGCATCATCAACGAGCCGACCGCCGCCGCGCTCGCCTACGGCATGGAGAAGAAGGGCACCGGCACCGTCGCGGTCTATGACCTGGGCGGCGGCACCTTCGACATCTCCGTGCTGGAGATCGGCGACGGCGTTTTCGAGGTGAAGTCGACCAACGGCGACACCTTCCTGGGCGGCGAGGACTTCGACAGCCGGGTCATCGAGTATCTGGCCGACGAGTTCAACAAGGAGCAGGGCATCGACCTGCGCAAGGACAAGCTCGCGCTGCAGCGCCTGAAGGAAGCTGCGGAGAAGGCGAAGATCGAGCTGTCGTCCACCACGCAGACCGAAGTCAACCTGCCCTTCATCACCGCCGACCAGACCGGTCCGAAGCACCTGAACATCAAGCTGACCCGCGCCAAGCTGGAAGCCCTGGTGGACGACCTGGTGCAGCGCACGATCGAGCCCTGCAAGGCGGCCCTGAAGGACGCCGGCCTGAAGGCCAGCGAGATCGACGAGGTGATCCTGGTCGGCGGCATGACCCGCATGCCCAAGGTCATCGACGCGGTGAAGCAGTTCTTCGGCCGTGAGCCGCACCGCGGCGTCAACCCGGACGAGGTGGTCGCCATCGGCGCCGCCATCCAGGGCGGCGTGCTGAAGGGCGAGGTCAAGGACGTCCTGCTGCTCGACGTCACCCCGCTGTCGCTGGGCATCGAGACGCTGGGCGGCGTCTTCACCCGTCTGATCGACCGCAACACCACGGTTCCGACGAAGAAGAGCCAGACCTTCTCGACCGCCGAGGACAACCAGAACGCCGTCACCATCCGCGTCTTCCAGGGCGAGCGCGAGATGGCGCAGGACAACAAGATGCTGGGCCAGTTCGATCTGGTCGGCATCCCGCCGGCCCCGCGCGGCGTTCCGCAGATCGAGGTGACCTTCGACATCGACGCCAACGGCATCGTCAGCGTCACGGCGAAGGACAAGGCGACCGGCAAGGAGCAGCAGATCCGCATCCAGGCCTCGGGCGGCCTGTCGGACGCCGACATCCAGAAGATGGTGAAGGACGCGGAGGCCCACGCCGACGCCGACAAGAAGCGCCGTGAGCTGGTCGACGCCCGCAACCATGCCGACGCCCTGATCCACACCACCGAGCGGACCATCAAGGAGAACGGCGACAAGATCCCGGCCTCCGACAAGTCCGCCGCGGAGGCAGCCGTCACCGAGCTGAAGTCGGTGCTGGACAGCGAGGATCTGGAAGGCATCAAGGCGAAGACCGAGGCGCTGGCCCAGGTGTCGATGAAGCTGGGCGAGGCGATGTACAAGGCCGGCCAGGGCGAGGCCCCGGCTGCGGGCGGCGAGGCGCCGGGCGCCCAGCCGAACGAGCCGGGCGTCGTCGACGCCGACTTCGAAGAGGTCCAGGACGACAAGAAGAAGTCGGCCTGAGGTTAGGCCAGCTTCTTTTTGATACGGACCTGACGCGAGCATCGATGGCCCGCCGCCTTTTCCCGGCGGCGGGCCTTCGGTATGCTGGGCTCAGGTTCCGGCACGACGCGGACAGTTTGGACCAGAACGACTCAAAGGCGGTCGGCCCCCATGGCGAAACAGGATTATTACGAGCTGCTCGGTGTGGCGAAGAACGCCAGCGCGGATGAGCTGAAAAAGGCTTATCGCAAGATGGCGATGCAGTACCACCCGGACCGCAACCAGGGTGACAAGGACGCCGAGCAGAAGTTCAAGGAAATCAGCGAAGCGTATGACGTCCTGAAGGACGATCAGAAGCGCGCGGCCTATGACCGGTTCGGCCACGCCGCCTTCGAGGGTGGCCGTGGTCCGGGCGCCGGTGCCGGGGCCGGCGGCTTCAACTTCGACTTCGGCGGCGGTGGCGGCTTCGCCGACATCTTCGACGAGATGTTCGGCGAGTTCATGGGCGGGCGCCGCGGCGGCGGCGGTGCGTCCGGCCGCGGCCAGGACCTGCGCTACAATCTGGAGATCGGGCTGGAGGAGGCCTTCAAGGGCACCCAGACCACCATCCGTGTCCCCACCACCGTGCAGTGCGACAGCTGCAACGGCTCCGGTGCTGCGGCGGGCACCCAGCCGATCACTTGCCCGACCTGCCAGGGTCACGGCAAGGTGCGGGCGCAGCAGGGCTTCTTCACCATCGAGCGGACCTGCCCCGGCTGCCACGGCGCCGGCAAGGTCATCAAGGACGCCTGCAAGAACTGCGGCGGCTCCGGCCGTCTGCGCAAGGAAAAGACCCTGCAGGTCAACATCCCCGCCGGTGTCGAGGACGGCACCCGCATCCGTCTGGCGGGAGAGGGCGAGGCGGGGCTGCGCGGGGCGCCTGCCGGCGACCTCTATATCTTCCTGGCGCTGGCGCCGCACCCGATCTTCCAGCGCGACGGCGCCAACATTCACTGCCGGGTGCCGATCCCGATGACCACGGCGGCGCTCGGCGGTTCGGTGGAGGTGCCGACCATCGACGGCAGCCGCACCAAGGTGACGGTGCCGCCGGGCACCCAGTCCGGCCACCAGTTCCGCATCAAGGGCAAGGGCATGTCGGTTCTGCGCAGTGCCCAGCGCGGCGACATGTACATCCAGGCGGTGGTCGAGACCCCGGTGAACCTGACGAAGCGCCAGCAGGAACTGCTGCGCGAGTTCGAGGGCGCCGCCAAGGAAGGGTCGAACCCGCAGTCGGAAGGCTTCTTCGCCAAGGTGAAGGAGCTTTGGGAAGACCTGAAGGACTGATCCTTCATCGGAGCGGAGCTTATTCAACGGGCGGCGTGTCGGTGACGCGCCGCCCGTTACTTTTTGTCGCATGCCGGGATCTTTCCGTGTTTTCCAGCGGCTGATGCGCCATTTCGGCGCGAAAGCCGTTGATGGGGAGGTCATGCCCGTGTAATCACCCAGCATGGCTAATCCATTGGCGACATGTCCGGCCGATGCCGGGGGCAGGCTGTCTGATGCGGGTTGACAGGCTTCTTGCCGCCCTCTTCGGCGCCTTCGTCCGCAGCGACGAACTGCCCGATCTGATCTGGCCGGCCGGTCACACGCCGATCCTGCAGCGGCGGCGCGCCGCGATGATCCAGTCGCGCGTGCGCATGGTGGCGCTGATCTTCGGCGTCCTGACCCCGCTGTGGATTGCCATCGACGTCACCGTCTTCGAATGGAAGCTGGCCGTCTGGCTGATCGTGCTGCGCCTCAGCGCCAGTGCCGCCTTCCTGGCGCTCGCCTTCGACCGCCGGTCGTGCGAGGATATGACCTGCGCCTGGTGGCGGCTGGCCGCCCTGCTGGCGATCCCGACGCTGTTCTTCGCCATCTCGCACCCGCTGCTCTACAACCAGGGTGTCGACGACCTGCGCATCGCCGTCAGTGCCGGCTATGGCTATCTGCCCTTCGTGATGGTGGCGGGGCTCAGCGTCTTTCCGCTGACCGCGGTGGAGGGCGCGCTGTTCGCCGCCCCGATGCTGGGCGCCCATCTGGCCGCCGGCTTCTACGGCTCGCTGGTGATGCCGTTTCCATCCTACATCAGCGCGCTGTGGCTGCTGGCGCTGATCGCGGTGGTGGCGACGCTGGCGGCGATCAGCCAGCTGCATTTCATGATCGCGCTGCTGGAGCAGGCGGCGCACGACGCCCTGACCGGCGCCTTCTCCCGCCGCATCGGCGAGGAATTGCTGAAACTCCAGGTCGCCCATGCCGAACGGGCGGCGCAGCCACTGTCGGCCATCTTCGTCGACCTGGACGATTTCAAGGCGGTCAACGACCGCTATGGCCATGAGGAGGGCGACCGCGTCCTGCGCCATGCCGCCAACACCATCCGCAGCCTGCTGCGCCAGTCCGACGCGCTGGTGCGCTGGGGCGGGGAGGAGTTCCTGGTCGTCATGCCGGACACGCCGGTGGAGGGCGCGATGATCGCGGTGGAGCGGATGCGCCGGGCCGGTTTCGGCAAGCGGCCGGACGGCAGCCTGCAGACCGCCAGCATCGGCATCGCCGAACAGACGGCCGACCGCCCCACCGACTGGGAATCGTTGGTGGAATTGGCCGACCAGCGCATGTACCGCGCCAAACAGGACGGTAAGAATCGGGTGGTGGGGACCGGCGGCGACAAAGGACCGGACGCCGAGGCCCAGCCCTGGGACGGCATCGTCGCCTAGGCACCGCTCTCCAGCGGATACTCCCGCAACGCCTCATACACCGCCCCGCCGTTGCCAAGATGGCTGCGGTAGAGCGTGACGTGATCGACCGGCATCGGGCCGGCGCGGAACAGGCCGCGGTCGGACAGGAAGCGTCCGATGCGGTCGGCCGGCGCGTCCTTCAGCCGGGCGAGCGTGATGTGGGGGGAGAATTTCCGCTCCTCCGCCGGCAGGCCGCAGCGAACCAGGGCGGATTCGATCTTGGCCTGCAGATGGGCCAGCGCCTCGTTGCGCTCCACCCCCGCCCACAGCACCCGCGCCCGGCGGGCGCTGCCGTACATGCCGACGCCGTCGAACGTGAGTGCGAAGGCCGGCGCCCGCAGTTCCGCCAGCGCGGCATCGATGTCCATAGCCTGATCCTCCGGCACCTCGCCGATGAAGCGCAGGGTCAGGTGCATAGCCTCCGGCTCGGTCCAGCGCGCGCCGGGCACGCCGCCGGCCAGCCCGGCCAACCTCTGGCGGACCTCCTCCGTCAGGTCGAGGGCGACGAACAGGCGGAGCATGGGGCACCTCCGGGTTTGCTGCTACGGCTCGCCCCCTTCCCGACCCTCCCCCGCTTTGCGGGAGAGGGTGCCTTATGCGAAACGGCGGCAGTTCCCTCTCCCGCGAAGCGGGGGAGGGTTAGGGAGGGGGCAACCGCCGCCAATACCTTACCAACAGCTTACGGACACGGATCCGGCATGCGGTTGTGCACGGCGTCGATCTCCGCCATCACCTCCGGCGACAGGGTCACGTCGATGGAGTCGATGTTGGAGACCAGCGTTTCCATCGTCGTTGCCCCGATCAGCGACGAGGTGACGAAGGGTTGCTGCAACGTGAAGGCGATGGCCATCTGGTTGGGCGCCAGACCGTGGCGGCGGGCGATGTCCAGATAGGCCTCCGTCGCGGCGTCGGCGTTGACGGTGGCATAGCGCGACGGCCGGTGGTCGAGCGCGCGGCGGCTGCCCGGCGGGATGGCGCCGTTCAGATATTTCCCGGTCAGCGTGCCGGCGCCCAACGGCGAATAGGCGAGCAGCCCGACATCCTCGCGAAGCGCCACCTCCGACAGGCCGTTCTCGAAGGTCCGGTTCAACAGGTTGTAGGCGTTCTGGATCGAGGCGACGCGCGGCAGCCCAGCCATCTCCCCCGCCACCTCGGCGGCGCGCAGCCAGCGCATCACGCCCCAGGGGCTCTCGTTCGACAGGCCGACATGGCGGATCTTGCCGGCCTGGACCAGTTCGGCCAGCGCCGCCAGCGTCTCCTCGATCGGCGCGCCGTCCTGCTCCGGCTTGTGGCGGTAGGTGCGGACACCGAAGCGGTTGGTGACGCGGTCGGGCCAATGGATCTGGTAGAGGTCGATGTAGTCGGTCTTCAGCCGCGACAGGCTGGCCTCCACCGCGGCGAAGAGGTTGGCGCGGTCGAGCCGCGACTTGCCCTCGCGTACCCAGCCGAAGCCGCCAGCCGGCGCACCGATGATCTTGCTGGCGAGGATCACCTTGTCGCGCTTGCCGCGCGACTGGAACCAGCTGCCGATCACCGCCTCCGTCTTGCCATAGGTGTCGGCGGTGGGCGGGATGGCGTACATCTCCGCCGTGTCCCAGAAGTTGATGCCGCGGTCGAGAGCGGCGTCCATCTGGGCGTGGCCTTCGGCCTCGGTGTTCTGGCGGCCCCAGGTCATGGTGCCCAGGCCGATGGCGCTGACCGACAGGCCGGTGCGGCCGAGCGGACGATACTGCATCCGGAACGTTCCTTATTTGAAATGATCTTTTAGAGGAAAAGCGTCAGCACGCCGGTGTAGCCATAGAGCCGGTTGTGCGACACCTCGCCCGAGGCGAAGAAGCCGGTCAGCGGAATGTCGCCGAAGGTGTCGCGGATCATCGACAACTCGGCGTCGGCGGTGCCGAACAGGCCGGGACCGCGGGCGATGCAACTGACATACACCGCTCCCTTCGGCGTCGCCTTCACCCGTTTCTTGAGGCTGTCCAGCATCCGGCGCATGTCGGCGGCAGCGGTTTCCGGATCGCGGCGGGTGAACATCACCGGCTGGCCGGTCGTCACCCGCTCGGCGATGGAGATCCAGCCAGCGCGCGGGTCGATGGCGATCAGGTCGCGGACCAGATAGTCCTGGGTGTCGGACCCGGCGATGGGCAGCCCGGCGCAGATCACCCCGGCGACCTGCCGCAGGTCGGCGGCAAGCTCCGGTCCGATGTCTTCCTTGAAGACGTCCAGTGCCGGGCGGTTGTCGATCTCCAGGATCACGTTGTCATCGCTGGCGGTGACGGTGCGCGTCGGCCCGATCGGGCGGCAGCCCTGGGTGAGGGCGGTGGCGACCGGCAGATTTGGCGCGAAGAGCACACCCGACACGCCGCCCTCGGTGACCGGATCGGCATCCTCGGCCCCGGCAGCAATCTGCGGGAACTCCCCGCGCGAGGCGGTCAGGCCGCCGACCAGGAAGACGCCGGCCTCCTCCGACAAGCGGGATACCAGCCCGGCCATGTCGGCATGGTGGGGATCGACATGGACCAGCGCCAGCGCCGCGCCATGTTTGTCCAGCCAGCCGCCGGCACTGCCGCGCAGCGGCTCCAGCCCATCGGTCAGGGTGGGGAACAGGCGGAAGCTGTCCTCCGGCAGGCGGGCGGCCATGATCGCCATCCCCGGCTCGTCGAACAGGGCCTCGCCGTTGGCCATCACGCCGATGCCAGCGGTGCCGACCCAATGGCGGATGCCGGTGACTCCGCGCAGCAGGGTGACAATGCTGGTCGCATGTTCCGCCAGACCGTCGGTCAGGTAGAGGAAACCCAGGTTGCAGCCGGCGACCGGACCCAGCCGGTCGAGACAGGCCTTGACCGTCGGTCCCCATTCCGCCCCGGCGGCGCAGGCGGCGTGAAAGCAGGTGTCGCTGTCCAGGGTCACGGTCATGGGTCAGCCTCCGGTTTTGACGGTAGTCTTGCCGATATTGGGGAGGCCGTCGAGCAGCGCGGTGACGGAGGGCAGGATGCGCTCCACGATCACCGCCACACCCTGGGCATTGGGATGCATCCCGTCCGGCTGGATCAGCGACCGGTCCAGCGCCACCCCGTCGAGGAAGAAGGGATAAAGCGGCAGGTCGTAGGCTTTCGCCAGATCCGGGTAGATGGCGTTGAACTTGTCGGTATAGGGCTTGCCCAGGCTGGGCGAGGCGAGCATGCCGGCCAGCAGGGTCGGGATTTTGCGCTCCGCCAGCGCCTTCAGGATGGCGTCGAGGTTCGCCTTGGCCTGATCGGGGTCGAGCCCGCGCAGCATGTCGTTGGCGCCCAGCTCGACGATGGCGGCGTCCGGCTTGTCGGCCAGCGCCCAGTCCAGCCGCGCCCGGCCGCCGGCGGTGGTGTCGCCCGACACGCCGGCATTGATGACGGTGACGCTGTAGCCCTTGGCGGCCAGCGCCTTTTCCAGTTGGCGAGTGAAGCCCTGCTGTTCCGGCAACCCATAGCCCGCAGTCAGGCTGTCGCCCAGCGCCAGCAGCTTCACCGGCTGCGCGGCGTCGGCGCGGTTCGGAACGGTCATCGGTACCCCTGCGGCAAAGACGAAGGCCAGCGCCGCAGCGAAGGCGCCCGTGTTGAAAGCCCGGCGGGTCGTGCCATATGGCGATGGTCCGTTCCGCTTGTGCGAGAGTCGCATGTCCAAGGCTCAGTCCCCTGCAACGTCGTCAAAATCCATCGCCCGGTCTTCCAACGATGCTGAGTCCATCGTTGAACTCGACGACGTCCACCTGAAATTGGACAGCGGTGCCGGACCCGTCAACATCCTGCGCGGCGTGAATCTTCAGGTGGCGGCCGGGGAGCGGGTCGGCGTCGTCGGTCCCAGCGGTTCCGGCAAGTCGACCATGATGATGGTGATGGCCGGTCTGGAACGCCCCAGCGGCGGCACCGTCCGCGTCGCCGGACAGGATCTCGGGCGCCTGGACGAGGATGGCTTGGCGCGGTTCCGCCGGCAGCATGTCGGCATCGTCTTCCAAGCCTTCCATCTGGTGCCGACGATGACGGCGCTGGAGAATGTCGCCATCCCTCTGGAATTCGCCGGGGTCGCCGACGCCTTCGACCGCGCCCGCATCGGGCTGGAGCAGGTGGGATTGGGGCACCGCATCCACCATTATCCCGGCCAGCTGTCCGGCGGCGAGCAGCAGCGCACCGCATTGGCCCGCGCCTTCGTCACCGAGCCGTCGCTGCTGCTGGCCGACGAGCCGACCGGCAACCTCGACATCGACACCGGCGCCACCATCGTGAAGCTTCTGTTCGATCTCGCCGAGCGGCGCGGCACGACGCTGGTGCTGATCACCCACGACCAGACCCTCGCCGCACGCTGCGACCGCACGGTGCGGCTGGCCGACGGGCGGATCGCCGACGATGGGCAGGCGGCGCGTCGCGCGAAGCTGCAGGCGGCGGGGGAGTGAGGGGGATGCTGATACAAGCGCCGGGTGCCCCCTCCTTCCCACGGCTTCGCCGCGGGTCCCTCCCTCCCCCGCTTCGCGGTAGAGGTGGGATTTGCATAACGGCGGCAGTCCCCTCTCCCGCGAAGCGGGGGAGGGTTAGGGAGGGGGTATCCGCCGCCACCTGTCACACACCGGCGAGGCGCGCATGACCAACCTCAGCCTCGCGCTTCGCCTTGCCCGGCGGGAGCTGCGCACCGGCCTGAAGGGCTTCTGGGTCTTCCTCGCCTGCCTCGCCCTGGGCGTGGCGGCCATCGCCTCGGTGCAGTCGGTGTCGAGCGGTCTGCTCGACGGGCTGGCGAGCGACGGGCGGTCGATCCTGGGCGGTGACGTCGCGTTGCGGCAACTCTACACCCCGCCGACCGACGAGCAGATGGCCGCCCTGAAAGCCGATGGCCGGGTGTCGACCTCCGCCGAGATGCGGGCGATGGCGCGGGCGGGCGATGAAACGCGCTCCTCCCTGGTCGAGTTGAAGGCGGTCGACGACCTCTATCCGCTCTACGGCACCGTCACGCTGGAGGGCGGCGGCGACCTGCGCGACGCGCTGGCGCAGAAGGATGGCCGCTGGGGCGCGGTGGTCGAGGCCAGTCTGGTCGATCGGCTGGGGGTCAAGCCCGGCGACACCATCCGCATCGGCGAAGGCGCCTACCGCGTCGCCGCCGTGCTGGACCGCGAGCCGGACCGCGCCTCCTCCAACGCCTTTTCACTGGGCCCGAGGGTGCTGGTGGCGCTGCCGTCGCTGCAGGCTACCGGGTTGCTGCAACCGGGCAGCCTTACATGGTGGAGCGCCAAGGTGGCGCTGCCGCCGCAAACCGACCTGAAGGCGTGGCAGGAGGGGTTGCGCACCCGCTTTCCCGACGCGCCCTGGCGGATGCGCGACTACACCAACGCCTCGCCGCAGATCGAGCGTTTCATCGACCGCATGACGCTGTTCCTGACGCTGGTCGGGCTGACAGCGCTGCTGGTCGGCGGCGTCGGGGTCGGCAATGCGGTGCGCAGCCATCTGGACTCCCGCGCCCGCACCATCGCCATGATGAAGTGCATCGGCGCGCCGGGGGCGCTGGTCTTCGAGCTCTATCTGGCGCAGATCCTGGCGCTCGCGCTGCTGGGCATCCTCATCGGGCTGGCGCTGGGCGCGGTGGCGCCGCTGGCGCTGGGCCGGCTGCTCGACGGCGTGCTGCCGGTGTCGGCCCATATCGGCGTTTATCCCGGAGCTTTGGCGCTCGCCGCGCTCTATGGCGTGCTGACGGCGCTGACCTTCTCGCTGTGGCCGCTGGGCCGGGCGCGCGAGGTGCCGGCGGGCGCCCTGTTCCGCGACGTCATCGCCCCGGCCGGCGGGCAGCCGCGCATGCCCTATACCGTCGCGATGATCCTGTCGGCCCTGGCGCTCGCCGGGCTGGCAGTGCTGACGGCGCACAACAAGCTGTTCGCCCTGTGGTTCGTCGGCGGATCCATCGCCACCTTCCTGGCCTTCCGCGCCGCAGCGGCGCTGGTCACCTGGGGGGCGAAGCGGGTGGGGCGCGTCCGGCGGCCGGGGCTGCGGCTGGCGCTCGCCAACCTGCATCGGCCGGGGAACCCGACGGCGGCGGTGGTGCTGTCGCTGGGGCTCGGCCTGACGGTGCTGGTCGCCATCGCGCTGATCCAGGGCAACTTCTCCCGCCGGGTGTCGGAGACCATCCCGCAGGATGCCCCCGCCTTCTTCTTCGTCGACATCCAGCGCGACCAGTTCGACCCCTTGCGCGACCTCGTGACCGCCGTCCCCGGCACCAGTTCCTTCGAGGCGGTACCGAGCCTGCGCGGCCGGATCGAGCGGGTGAACGGGCAGGAGGCGGAAAAGGCGCTGGTCAATCCGGAGCAGGCATGGATCCTGGCCGGCGACCGCGGCATCACCTATTCCGCGACGATCCCGAAGCATTCCACCGTCACCGCCGGCAGTTGGTGGCCGCAGGATTATGCCGGACCGCCGCTGATCTCCATCCATCAGAGCGTCGCCGAGGCCTTCGGCATCGGTCCCGGCGCCACCCTGACCATCAACATCCTGGGCCGCAGCATCGAGGCCAAGGTCGCCAACGTGCGCTCCGCCGATTTCAGCAGCATGGCGATCAACTTCACCATGGTCTTCGCCCCCGGCACGTTGGAAGGCGCGCCGCAGACCTGGGTCGCCACCGTCCGCGCCACGCCCGACGCCGAGACGCAGGTGCAGCGCGCCGTGCTGCAGCGCTTTCCCAACATCACCATGGTGCGGGTCAAGGACGCGCTGGACACGGTGTCGGAGATGCTGGGCCATATCGGCACCGCGGTGCGCATCGTCGCCGGCATCACGCTGGCCGCCGGCACGCTGGTCCTGGCCGGTGCGGTTGCCGCCGGGCACCGCCGCCGGGTCTATGATGCGGTGGTGCTGAAGGTGCTGGGGGCCACGCGCGGCGACGTGCTGCGCGCCTTTCTGCTGGAATATGGGCTGCTCGGCCTGCTGACCGCCGTGATCGCCGGCATCATCGGCACGCTGACCGCCTGGGCGGTGCTGAAGTTCCTGATGCATTGGGAATGGAGCTTCCTGCCGTCGGCGGTCATCACCACCGCTTTGCTGAGCACGGCGATCACGCTTGCTTTCGGGTTCTATGGTACTTGGCGCGCTCTGGGCCAGCCTTCGGCGCCATTGCTTCGGAACGAGTGACGCCTGAGTCATGAAGCCGCAGGAAAAACGAATCGTGAAAGCTTTTTCATCTGGAAAAAGCGCTGCCGATTCCTATTGAACCGCCTGACGGACTCGCCAATATGTCCTGCGACGGGATCACCCTATTCCACCGAGGAAACCAAACCATGGCAGACCCGACCTATAACCGCTTCGCGACCGTGGGCCGCGCGACAGATCGGGGATACTTCGACGAAGGCCTGCGGCAGCACATGCTGC
The DNA here is from genome assembly GCF_003116065.1 of Azospirillum sp. TSO5. Lineage (NCBI taxonomy): Bacteria > Pseudomonadati > Pseudomonadota > Alphaproteobacteria > Rhodospirillales > Azospirillaceae > Azospirillum > Azospirillum sp. TSO5. Next base: position 60,341 of record NZ_LGQY01000043.1, read on the forward strand.
GCGTGTACAACTACATGGGTGCCGGCCTGATCCTGACGGGTCTGGTCGCCGCGCTCGTGTCGTCCAGCCCGGCCATGCTCCAGGCCATCTTCGGCACGCCGCTGAAGTGGGTGGTGATGCTGGCCCCGCTGGCTTTCGTCATGGTGCTGTCCTTCGGCATCCAGCGCCTGTCCTTCGCATCCGCCCAGTTGATCTTCTGGGCCTATTGCGGTGCCATGGGCCTGTCGATGTCGGCCATCTTCCTGGTCTTCACCGGGGCGTCGATCGCGCTGACCTTCTTCGTCACCGCCGCCACCTTCCTGGCGATGAGCCTGTACGGCTACACCACGAAGGCCGACCTGTCGAAGATGGGCTCGTTCCTGATCATGGGCGTCATCGGTCTGGTGATCGCCGGTCTGGCGAACATCTTCTTCCAGTCGCCGGCCCTGCATTTCGCGATCTCCGCCATCGGCGTGCTGATCTTCACCGGCCTGACCGCCTATGACACGCAGGCGATCAAGGAAAGCTACGCCGAGGGCTACGATCACGAGAGCACCGGCAAGCTGGCCCTGATGGGCGCCCTGACGCTGTACCTGGACTTCATCAACCTGTTCCAGTTCCTGCTGCAGTTCCTGGGCCAGCGCAACAACGACTGATCCTAAAGACGCCTGATCGGACAAGCATCGGATCAAGCAGCAGCCGCCCGGAAGCACCCCGCTTCCGGGCGGTTTTCTTTTGGTCAGGTCTCCACCGTCACCGGGTCGCCGACCGCCAGCCCCAGCACCCGGTCGGCTCGCCCGCGGTTGACGGCGATTTCCGCCAGTCCGTTTGAGTTCTCGTACCACAGCGGCTGCCCCGGTCCGACGGCTCCGAAGGTGCGGGCGCGAGCGATGCGACTGCCTGCCACGGTCAACACCGCGTCGGCGGGCAAAGTGGTGGCGCGCATGCCGGTCATGGCGTTGCCGTAGACATCGACATAGACGATGCGCGGCAGCTCGTCCGGCCAGTCGGGACGGTCGATGGCGGCGGGGGCGAGCGGGCTGCGGTCGACCGGGCGACCGGTGGCGAGGCTGGCGGCGACAGGTGCGAACAGGTCGCGTCCGTGGAAGCTGGCGGACAGCCGGTCCGGAATCCAGTCGATGGTCCAGGCGTTTAGCGACGTTGCGCGGCGGGCGATCAGGGCGAACAGGCCGTTGTCGGGACCGACGAACCAACGCCCATCTGCCTCGACCATCACCGGCCGGCGGTCGGTGCCGACGCCAGGATCGACGACGCAGAGGAAGACGCTGCCGGCGGGAAAGGCCGGGGCGTAGGCAGCCAGCAGATAGGCGGACAGCTGCGGGTCGAAGGCGGGGGCGTCGGCGAACAGGTCGATGACCGGGACGGTGGGCGCCTGTTGCGCCAACACCGCCTTCATCTGGCCGGTGTAGGGGCCGGAGAGGCCGAAGTCGGTGAAGAGCAGGATCATACTGTGTTGTCCCCTCTACGGCTTTGCCCCCTCCCTGACCCTCCCCCGCTATCGCGGGAGAGGGGACTGCCGCCGCTTCGCAGATAACTCATGCCGACAAGCGTCCAACCCCCTCTCCCGCGAAGCGGGGGAGGGATGGGGAGGGGGCAATCGAAGCCAACCCCTCACACCGACTTCGTATCCAGCGCATACCCCGCCGACCGTACGGTGCGGATCAGGTCCAGTTCGTCCTCTTCGTTCATCGCCTTGCGCAGGCGGCGGATGTGTACGTCCACCGTACGCGGCTCGACGTACACGTCGTGGCCCCACACCAGATCGAGGAGCTGTTCGCGCGAGAAGACGCGGCCGGGATGCTGCATGAAGTGGCGCAACAGGCGGAATTCGGTGGGCCCGAGATGTACGTCCCGGCCGTTGCGGCGTACGCGGTGGGCGGCCAGATCCATCGTCACGTCGGCGAAGGTCAGCACCTCGTCGGTCATGCCGGGGGAGGCGCGGCGCAGCACGGCGCGCATGCGGGCCACCAGCTCGGTCGGGGAGAAGGGCTTGGTGATGTAGTCGTCGGCGCCGGAATTAAGGCCGCGCACCCGGTCGCCCTCCTCGCCGCGGGCGGTCAGCATGATGATCGGGATGTCGCGGGTCTTGGCATTGCGGCGCAGCTGGCGGCAGACCTCCAGCCCGCTCATCAGCGGCAGCATCCAGTCGAGCAGCACGATGTGCGGCGTCTGTTCGCCGGCGGCCAGCAGGGCCTCCTCGCCGTCGCTGGCGGTGGCGACGCGGAAGCCTTCCTTTTCCAGGTTGTACTTCAGCAGCGTCAGGATGTCGGCCTCGTCCTCGACGATCAGAACGAGCGGCTTCAGGGCCGCATTCATGGTGGCTCCGTTGACAGCGCGCGTCTCGACGTTAACCGGCATGGGACAGCCTTTTCAACAAAGGAGGAAGGGGACAGGAGTAGGGCACAGTGGCGCAGGACTCAGCCGTAGCGGCCGGTGATGTAGCCCTGGGTGCGCTCGTCGCGCGGGTTGGTGAAGATTTCCTCGGTGTCGTCGCACTCCACCATCTCGCCCAGATGGAAGAAGGCGGTGCGCTGGGACACGCGGGCGGCCTGCTGCATGTTGTGGGTGACGATGACGATGGTATAGTTGGCCCGCAGCTCGTCGATCAGCTCCTCGATATGAGCGGTCGCAATGGGGTCGAGCGCCGAGCAGGGCTCGTCCATCAGGATCACCTCGGGGCTGACGGCGATGGCGCGGGCGATGCACAGCCGCTGCTGCTGGCCGCCGGACAGGCTGGTGCCGGGCTCGCGCAGGCGGTCCTTCACCTCCGCCCACAGACCGGCGCGTTTCAGCGAGGTCTGCACCACCTCGTCCAGCTCGTCCCGTCCCGATGCGAGGCCGTGGATGCGCGGGCCGTAGGAGACGTTGTCGTAGATCGACTTTGGGAAGGGGTTCGGCTTCTGGAACACCATGCCGACGCGGGCGCGCAGCTGCACCGCATCGACCGCCTTGCCATAGACGTCCTCGCCGTCCAGCGCGATCCGCCCTTCGACCCGGCAGCCCTCGATGGTGTCGTTCATCCGGTTCAGGCAGCGCAGGAAGGTCGACTTGCCACAGCCGGACGGGCCGATCAGCGCCAGCACCCGGTTTTCCTGGATGTCGAGATCGATGCCCCGCAGCGCCTGCTTGGCGCCGTAGAACACCTTCACCCCATGGGTTGTCATCTTGTTGGGCAGGGCGGCAGTGGAGGCCCGGTCCGGTTGCCGGTCGCCACGGGACCGCAGCTTCAGCGGGCTCGGGATGCTGCCTGGAATGCTCATGGGGCGCTCACCACCGTCTCTCGAAAATCTTGCGCAGGATCACGGCCGCCCCATTCAGCAGGATCAGGACGCCGAGCAGGATCAGGATCGCCGCGGAGGTGCGCTCGGTGAAGGCACGCTCGGGGCTGTCGGCCCACATGTAGATCTGCACCGGCAGCACCGTGGCGCTGTCGGTCAGCCCGTGGGGGATGTCGACGATGAAGGCGACCATGCCGATCATCAGCAGCGGCGCCGTCTCGCCCAGCGCGCGGGCCATGCCGATGATTGTGCCGGTCAGGATGCCGGGCATCGCCAGCGGCAGCACATGGTGCAGCACCGTCTGCAGCGGCGAGGCGCCGATGCCCAGCGCCGCTTGGCGGATCGACGGCGGCACCGCCTTCAGGGCGACGCGGGACGCGATGATGATGACCGGCAACGTCATCAGCGCCATCACCAGCCCGCCGACCAGCGGGGCGGAACGGGGCATGCCGAAGAAGCCGAGGAAAACGGCCAGACCCAGCAGGCCGAAGATGATCGACGGCACCGCGGCGAGGTTGTTGATGTTCACCTCGATCAGGTCGGTCCAGCGGTTTTTCGGCGCGAATTCCTCCAGATAGACCGCCGCGGCAATGCCGGTCGGCACCGACAGCGCCATGGTCACCAGCAGGGTCAGCAGCGAGCCGACGATGGCGCCGCCGATGCCGGCCTGTTCCGGCTCACGGCTGTCGCCGGCGGTGAACAGGGTGGTGTTGAAGCCCTGCGCCAGCGCGCCGGAGGCCAGCAGCGCGTCGGCCGCCGCGACCTTGGCATCGCTGAGGCCGCGCTCGCTTTCCGGCAGGTCGCGTCGATAGCCGCCCTTCACCAGCTGATCGATCTGGTCGTCGGCGCGGACCCAGACGGTCCGGGTCGTCCCGACCAGCGCCGGGTCCTTGGCGACCATCGCCTCCAGCTCGTACGGCGCGCCCGACGACAGCAGGTCGTTCAGCACACGGCGGCCGGCGCGGTCGGTCACCTGCGGGAACTGGGCGTAGAGGGAGCGGCGCAGCAGGGCGGTGTAATTGCGGTCGGCGACCTCCGCCGGGTCGAGCGTCACCTCCAGCCGGATGCGCGCCTCCAGGAAGGCACTGGCGCCCTTGGCGACGATGGAGCCCAGCAGCAGCATCAGGATCAGCGCCGCCAGCGCCACCGCGGCGGCGCCAGCCAGCCGGAAGCGGCGCTCCGCGGCATGGCGGGCGCGCAGCCGGCGGGCGAAGGCCTCGCTGCGCAGGCGCGACTTCGGCACGGAGGAGGGTGCAGGGGAAGGCGTCACGGCCGCCACGTCCTGCTCGACGAGGTCAGTCATATTTTTCCCGATAGGTCCGGACCACCCGCAAGGCGACCATGTTGAGGCAGAGCGTGACGAGGAACAGCACGAGGCCGAGGCCGAAGGCCGACAGCGTCTTCGGGCTGTCGAACTCCTGGTCGCCGACCAGCAGCGTGGCGATTTGGGTGGTGACGGTGGTCACCGCCTGCAACGGGTTGGCGGTCATGTTGGCGGTCAGGCCCGACGCCATGGTGACGATCATCGTCTCGCCGATGGCGCGGCTGACCGCCAGCATCACCGCGGCGACGATGCCCGGCAGCGCCGCCGGCAGGACCACCTGCTTGATCGTCTCCGACTTGGTGGCGCCGAGGCCGTAGGAGCCGTCGCGCAAGCTCTGCGGCACCGCGTTGATGACGTCGTCCGACAGGGAGCTGACAAAGGGGATGATCATCACCCCCATGACGATGCCGGCCGCCAGCGCAGATTCGGAACTGACGTCCAGCCCCAGCGCCTCGCCGACCGAACGCACGAAGGGCGCCATGGTCAGCGCGGCGAAGAAGCCGTAGACCACCGTCGGGATGCCGGCCAGGATTTCCAGCGCCGGCTTCAGCCAGGTGCGGACGCCGCGTCCGGCATATTCCGACATGTAGATCGCCGCCATCAGCCCGACCGGCACCGCCACCAGCATCGCGATCACGGTGATGAGAAGCGTGCCGGCGAACAGCGGGATCGCGCCGAAGGAGCCGCTGGACCCGACCTGATCGGCCCGCATCGCCATCTGCGGGCTCCAATGGGTGCCGAACAGGAAGTCCAACGGCGAGACGACGGTGAAGAAGCGCAGCGCCTCGAACAGCAGCGACAGGACGATGCCGACCGTGGTCAGGATGGCGACCAGCGAGCAGACGACCAGCGCCACCCGCACCACCCGCTCCACCGCCGGGCGGGCGCGCAGGTCCGGGCCGATGCGGTGGCGGCCCCAGGCCAGCCCGGCGACGGCGAGGCTGGCGCCGACGGCCAGCAGGCTCCAGTCGGCGAGGTCGCGGAGGGCGGAGTAGCGGCGGGCCGCCTCCGTCACCAGCGGATCAGCCTCGCGCCCGGTGGCGATGCCGTGGGCGAGATTGAGGATGTCGGCCTTCAGCAGGGCGACCGACTGGCCGTCGCCGGTGGTCAGCCGGTCAGGCAATGATGACAGCACCAGCTGCATCGCCAGCCAGCCTTCCGACGCCGTCCAGGCGACGAACAGCAGCAGCGCCGGCAGACCGGCCCACAGCGCGACATAGACGCCATGGTAGGAGGGGACCGAATGCAGCTCCGCCACCCGCCCGCCGACCGACGATGCCGCGCGCGACCGGCCGATCAGGAAGCCGATCACGGTGAGCAGGGCCAGGATCAGGGCGAGGAGGGTCAGCTGCATGCGGGTCGCTTCGGCGGAAGAGGGGCAGGCGGAAAAGAGGCAGGCGGAGAAGGGCTGGTCAGAACTGGAGCGGAGTCAGGTTGACCGCCTCGATGCGGGCGGCCTCGCGCAACGCCTTCGGCTCCGGGATCAGGCCCTTGTCGACCAGATAGCCGTCGTCGCCCAACGCGCGTTCCGAGGTGTATTCGCCGATGAACTCGCGGATGCCCGGAATGACGCCGGCATGGGCATTCTTGACATAGATGTAGAGCGGGCGCGCCAGCTCGTACTTTCCGGCGGCCACCGTCTCCGCCGTCAGGTCGACCCCGTCCATCTTCGCCGCCTGCAGCGTGTCACGGTTCTGGTCGAGATAGCTGTAGCCGAAGACGCCGAAGGCGTTGGGGTTGGCGGTCAGCTTCTGGACGATCAGGTTGTCGTTTTCGCCGGCCTCGACATAGGCGCCGTCCTCGCGGATGGTCATGCAGGCGCGCTCACGGGCCTTTTCGTCGGGGACCGCCTTGGCGACCTCGGCCACCTTCTTGCAGCCTTCCAGCATCGCCAGCTCGTTGAAGGTGTCGCGCGTACCGGAGGTGGGCGGCGGACCCAGCACCTCGATCGCCGCCTTGGGGAGAGACGGGTCGATGTCGGACCACAGCTTGTAAGGATTGGCGACCAGCGCGCCGTTCACCGGCACTTCCTTCGCCAGCGCCTTCCACAGCACGACGGTCGACAGCGACACCGGAGCGGCCTTCCTGGACGAGGCCAGGGCGATGCCGTCATAGCCGATCTTCAGTTCGGTGATCGTGGTGACGCCGTTGGCGGCGCACTGGTCGACTTCCGACTTCTTGATCCGGCGCGACGCGTTGGCGATGTCGGGATGGGCCGGGCCGACGCCGGCGCAGAACAGCTTCAGCCCGCCACCGGTGCCGGTCGATTCGATCACCGGGGTCTTGAACTTGCCGGTCTTGCCGAAGGCCTCCGCCACCGCGGTGGTGAAGGGGAAAACGGTGGAGGAGCCCACCGCGCGGATCTGGTCGCGTGATTGCGCCGATGCGGGGGCGGCGGCAAGGCCGAGCGCCAAGGCCAGGGCAGTCGCGGCGAAGACATGCGTCCGGGTGGTCACGGGTGCCCCTCCTTGAGGAAACGGAGACTGGTCCATCGGAATGGCGCGGACCATAGACCGGGAGGGCGACCGAATGATTGCGTTTTTATGACACTTTCATGACGGCGTCACAGAATGATGGGTTTCTCTCACTCCCCACCGAATCCCCTCTCCCCCCCGGGGAGAGAGTTAGGGTGAGGGGGGAGCGCGGCGGGAGCTTTGGAGAACACACGCAGTGCTTCCCCCTCACCCCGGCCCTCTCCCCGGGGGGGAGAGGGAGAAACCGCCT
>NZ_LGQY01000084.1:0-67425 GCF_003116065.1 Azospirillum sp. TSO5
TACCAACTGCCGCCGCCTGCGCATCCCTTCTCACAACACGGTATAAACTTGTCAAAGAACCCGCCCGATGCAGAAACCGCAAGCTCCACCGAACCGCTTGGGTTCAGGTGATAAGCACCGGTTTGTCGGGCTTCCCGTCGCGTGTCGGTCGCTGCCGGTTCGGCAGCGCCGGCGTCGTTCGCGTCGGGAGGCGCTTTATAGGCGAGCCCTCCCGAACCGCGCAAGAGCTTTTTTCGCCCTTCATGTCGATTTTTTGACCGCGGTCCGCCGAGCATCATTCCGCCTCAATCGTTGAAAGGCATGACCTTTTGACCATAGGATTGTTCGAATCCCACAGCGAGCGGCCATGCCCGTCGAGTTTGAAAGCGTCATCACCGTCAGCGCGGCAAAGCAGATCGCCGACAGCCTGCGCGCCGCCATCATGGACGGCCGATTGAAGGTGGATGAGCGGCTGCCGACCGAAGAGGAACTGGCCCAGCGTTTCAAGGTGTCCCGCCCAACGGTGCGCGAGGCCTTGAAGCGTCTGGCCGCCCAGCATCTGATCCGATCCCGCCGCGGGCCGACCGGCGGCAATTTCGTCGCCAGTCCGGCACCGGAAGATGCGGCGCGGTCCCTGGCGAACGCTACCACGCTGATGGTCGCGGTTGGCGATATCGGCCTGGACGATATGGCAACGGCACGGCTGGAACTGGAGGGTGTCTGCTGTCGGTTGGCGGCGACGCAGGACGATTCTGCTCTGGCCGCGCCCCTGGAGGCGATGCGGAAAGAGTTGGCACGGCAGCGCGACGCCGCCTTGTCGGACGAGGAGTTCTGCGCGTCGGATGTTCGGTTCCACCGCGCCCTGGTGGAGACCGCCGGCAATGCCCTGCTGTCCTACCTGATGCATGCGGTGGTCGAGGCACTGCAGCCGGTCAGCAACATGATCATCTATCGGGTGCGGGAGCGTGAGGCCATCGTCGGCTTTCACGCCCGCCTTCTGCTCGCGCTGGAAGGGCGAAATGCCGAGGCCGCGACGGCGGCGCTCGGCGATCTGGTCGCCTACACCCGCGACCGCCACCGCGAGGCGCTCGAAAAGCGGGCTGAGCGCCCCCGGTGACAAAGGTTCATCCGATCGCCCGCAGATGACGGACTGGCCGGCCGGGGGATGCCGCCTCGGCCGCCGCGACGATGCCATGGGCGTCGATGCCGTAATGGCGGTAGAGGTCGGCGATGGTGCCGGTCTGGCCGAAATGCTCCACCCCCAGCGCCCGCGTGCGGTGGCCGGCGACGGACCCGAGCCAGCCCAGCGTCGTCGGATGGCCGTCCACCACCGTGACCAGGGCGCAATGGGGCGGCACCCCCTCCAACAGTCTCTCGATATGGCCGCGGGCATGGGTGAGGCCACGTTCGCGCGCCCGCTGGGCGGCGCTCCAGCCGGCATTCAGCCGGTCGGCGGACGTCACCGCCAGCAGCCCGACGTCGCGCCGGTCCTCCCCCAGCATACCGACGGCGGCGATGGCCTCGGGTGCCACAGCGCCGGTGTAGGCGATCACCACCTGGGCGTTCGGTCCCGGCCGGCGCAGCCAATAAGCGCCGTCGACGATGTCATGGGCGAGATCCTCGTCCATCGTCCGGGTCGGCTGCTCCAGCGCGCGGGAGGACAGGCGCAGATAGACCGAACCGCCGGTCTCGTCGCGCAGCCAGTTGCGCTCGCTGGGGCTGCCCTCCCCGTCCCGCTGCATGTAATCGAAGGCCCAGCGCATCACCACCGCCAGTTCGTCGGCAAAGGCAGGTTCGAAATAGGCAAGACCATCCTGGGCCATGCCGACCAGAGGCGTGGCGATGGACTGGTGCGCCCCGCCCTCCGGCGCCAGCGTGATGCCGGACGGCGTCGCCACCAGCATGAAGCGGGCATCCTGATAGCAGGCATAGTTGAGTTGGTCTGCGCCGCGCATGATGAAGGGATCGTAGACGGTGCCGATCGGCAGCAGACGTTCCCCGAACAGGCTGTGCGACAGGCCGAGCGCCGACAGCAGGATGAACAGGTTGGACTCGGCGATGCCCAGTTCCAGATGCTGGCCCTTCGGCGAGAATTCCCAGCTGTAGGTGGAGGGGATGCGCTCCTTCTTGAACAGGTCGGCCATCTCGCGCTTGGCGAACAGGCCACGGCGGTTCACCCAGGCACCGAGGTTGGTCGAGACGGTGACGTCGGGCGCGGTGGTGACGATGCGTTCGGCCAGCGGCGAGCGCTCCCGTCCGATCTCGTTCAGGATCAGGCCGAAGGCGGCTTGGGTCGACAGGCTCTTCTGCGTCGGCACCGCCAGCGCGGCGGGCACGGTCACCGCCGGCGCCTCGAAACGGCGGCGGCCCTTCTGCGCGAAGGGAACGCGGCGCAGGAACTCCTCCAGGGCGGCTTCCGGCAGGGAAAGGCCTTCGAAACGGTCCCACTCATGGCCGGGGCGGACCTTGTTGTCGGCGCGGAAGCCGTCCATCTGCTCGCGTGTCAGCAAGCCGGAGTGGTTGTCCTTGTGGCCGGCCAGCGGCAGGCCGAAACCCTTGACGGTGTAGGCGATGAAGCAGACCGGCCGGTCGTGGGTCCTCGCCCGGGCGAAGGCCTCCAGCAGCGAGGGCAGGTCATGGCCGCCGAGATTGCCCATCAGCCGGGCCAGTTCCTCGTCGCTGCGGCGCTCGATCAGGCGGGTGACGTCGCCCTGGTCGCCCAGTTCTTCCATCAGGCGGCGGCGCCACGCGGCTCCCCCCTGATAGGTCAGGGCCGAATAGAGCTGGTTGGGGCAGGTGTCGATCCACTGGCGCAGGCGTTCGCCGCCCGGCTCCTTGAAGGCCTCCTGCATCAGGGTGCCGTATTTCAGGATCACCACGTCCCAGCCAAAGGCGCGGAAGATGTTCTCCAGCCGCTCCCACAGCCCTTCGCGGATCACCGCGTCCAGGCTCTGGCGGTTGTAGTCGACGATCCACCACGTGTTGCGCACACCATGCTTCCAGCCCTCCTGCAGGGCTTCGAAGATGTTGCCCTCGTCCATCTCGGCATCGCCGACCAGCGAGACCATGCGGCCTTCCGGCAGGTCGGCGGCCCAGCCCTTGGCCTTCAGGTAATCCTGGACCAGAGAGGCGAAGAGGGTCTGCGCCACCCCCAGCCCGACCGAACCGGTGGAGAAATCGACATCGTCCACGTCCTTGGTGCGGGACGGGTAGGACTGGGCACCCTTGTAGCCGCGGAAATTCTCCAGCTTCTCCCGCGTCTGGTTGCCCAGCAGATACTGGATGGCGTGGAAGATCGGGCTGGCATGGGGCTTCACCGCCACCCGGTCCTCCGGCCGCAGGGCCGAGAAGTACAGCGCCGTCAGGATGGTGGACATCGAGGCGCTGGAGGCCTGATGGCCGCCGATCTTCAGCCCGTCCAGGTTGGGGCGGACATGGTTGGCGTTGTGGATGGTCCAGGACGCGAGCCAGAGTACCTTGCGCTCCAGCTCGGCCAGGCAGGCGAGATCGGCGGAGGACGGCTGGATCGCGGTCATGGGGATGCTCCCGAACGCAGGTTTATGATTGGAGCAGCCTATCATTTGTGACCCGGCAGATGCTTGCGAAGTGGCGCCGGCCGCGGTTGCGCTTTAGCATTGGATGCCAGCATAACAGTGGAAACGGCATTCCATGCCAAAACAGCCCCTCGACCGCATCGACCGCAAGATCCTATCCGCCCTTCAGCAGGACGGCCGGCTCCCCAACAACGAGTTGGCCGAACGGGTCGGGCTGTCGCCCTCCCCTTGCCTGCGCCGGGTCAAGGCGCTGGAGGAGGCCGGGGTGATCGCCCGCTACGTCGCGCTGGTCGACCCGGCCTCCGTCGACCTGCCGGTCAACATCTTCGTCAATGTCAGCCTGGAGCGGCAGGTGGAGGCGCGGCTCGACGGGTTCGAGGCGGCGGTGATGGCGCGGCCGGAGGTGCTGGAATGCTATCTGATGACCGGCGACGCCGATTACCTGCTGCGGGTGGTGGTGCCGGACCTTGCCAGCTACGAGCGGTTCCTGAAGGAACATCTGACCCGCATTCCCGGCGTCGCCAACATCCGCTCCAGCTTCGCCTTGAAGCAGGTGCGCTACCGCACCGCCCTGCCGCTGGAGCATCTGGGGGAGTAGGGCATCATGCTTTGGCCGTTGCCGGCTTGGCGCGGCTGCCGATCATCGGCACCAGCAAAGCCGCGAGCAGGCAAAGAGCGCCGGCGGTGGCAAAGGCCGGCAGATAGCTTTGAAGAGCCGTGCGCGACAGACCGGCGCCAAAGGCCGCGACGGCGGCGCCCAGCTGGTGACCGGCGAAAACCCAGCCGAAAACGAGGTTGGCTCGCTCCCGGCCGAAGCGCTCCGCCGTCAGGCGCACGGTCGGCGGAACGGTGGCGATCCAGTCCAGACCGTAGAAGACGGCGAAGAGCGACAGGCCGTAGAGGGTGAAGTCCGAATAGGGCAGATAGAGCAGCGACAACCCGCGCAGACCATAATACCAGACCAGAAGCCAGCGGTTGTCGTAGCGGTCGGACAGCCAGCCGGATCCGACCGTGCCGATGAAGTCGAAGATCCCCATCACCGCCAGCAGACCGGCCGCCTGGACCTCCGGCACGCTGAAATCGACGCAGAGCGGAATCAGGTGGGTCTGGATCAGGCCGTTGGTGCTGGCGCCGCAGATGAAGAAGGTGGCGAACAGCACCCAGAAGGTCCGCGTCACCGCGGCCTCGCGCAGCGCCCCCAGCGCCGCCGGCAGGATGGCGCCGGCCGGGGCGGCTGGCGGCGCGCCCCCGACCTCGCCGAAGGCGGATAGGCCGAGGTCGGCCGGACGGTCGCGCATCAGGGCCAGCATCGCCAGGGCGGCCACCGCGATCAGGCCGCACAGCAGGGCAATGGCGCTGCGCCAGCCATAGGCCTCGGTCAGCATCGACAGCATCGGCATGAAGACCAGCTGCCCGGTGGCGGAGCTGGCAGTCAGCAGACCGATCACCAACCCGCGGCGGGCGACGAACCAGCGGGTGGCGATGGTGGCGCCCAGCACCATGGCGGTCAGGCCGGTGCCGAAGCCGACGACGACGCCCCACAGCAGGATCAGTTGCCAGACTTCCCGCATCGCCAGCGAGGCGAGCAGCCCGCAGCCGACCAGCGTCAGGGAGGACAGCACCATGCGGCGGACGCCGAAGCGGTTGATCATCGCGGCGGCGAACGGCCCCATCAGCCCGAACAGCAGCAGGCGGATCGCCATGGCCAAGGAGATGTCGGCGGTGTCCCAGCCGAATTCCCGCTGGAGCGGCAGCAAAAGGACGCCGGGAGCCCCCACCGCCCCGGCGGACACCAGCATGGACAGGAAGGTGACGGCGACGACGACCCATCCATAATGGATGTCACGAAGGGCCAAGATGGCGGCAAGGGGTGTGGACAGCATCGGCTCGTAACTCCGGTAACCAGCCTGGTTATTGCGCGGTCACGCCGCCATCGATGTTGATCGACTGGCCGGTGACGAAGCCGGCGGCGTCGGAGCAGAGCCAGAGCACGGCTGCCGCCACCTCTTCCGGGCGACCGACGCGGCCGATGGGATGGCGGGGGCCCATCACCGCCTCCACCCGGTCGGCACCGCCGAAGGACGCCTGGGTCATCGGCGTCTGGATGATCGCCGGGCAAACGGCGTTGACGCGCACGCCGAAGGCCGCGACCTCGATGGCCGCGGTGCGTGTCAGCCCCTCCACCGCCGCCTTGCTGGCGGAATAGGCGGCATTCCCGGCCATGCCGATCTGCCCCAGCACCGACCCGGTGTTGACGACGGCGCCACGGCCCTGGTTGCGCATGATCGCCAATTCATGCTTCAGGCAGAGCCAGACGCCCTTCACGTTGACGGTCAGCACGCGGTCGAAGGCTGATTCCTCCATCTCGGTCAGCGGCGCCACCTGATGGATGCCGGCATTGTTGAAGGCGGCGTCGAGGTGGCCATGGTCGCGCTCGATCCGCTCGAACAGGGCGGCGACCTCCGCTGTATCGGCCACATCGGCGGCCACGAACTGGCCGATGCCGCCAGCGCGGCCGATCAGGTCCACGGTTTCCAACCCCTCCGCCTCGCGCCGGCCGGTAACGATCACCGTCGCCCCCGCTCCGGCGAAGGCCAGTGCCGTCGTACGGCCGATGCCGGACGTGCCGCCGGTGACCAGGGCGACCCGCCCGCTCATGTCCGCCCCTGTCGTGTTCATTGCACTGCTCATGACCCTCTCCTGTCCGTCATCCGGATTCTGCGCTCCGGCGGGTGCCGGGCTCTATTAATGACGGTCATCATCAATATGAGTTTTTATGATGTCCATCATTAAAGTACCGACTGAGCCGTGAATCCCTGAACCTCAGCCATGCGTGGCCCGAATGGCGCGCGACGACGGGCGACACCACATCTGCGCGGGGACGGGCGGGGGCTGCGAATTGCAGGCACCGGTCCGGCAATCCCCACCAATCCGGGAGGTCTATTCTGGCCCTGGTTGCAACGCTACCGAACACCGGCAACCGGAACGGCACACGGCGCCCGCCATGGCGAAAGTCACGGATCCGGAGCCATGTGGTGGGCCCGACACACGGCCCTCCCCTTCGATCCGGCACCTTGAGGATAAGCTTGACCGCCGCCGCACAACGGATCATGAAGGCGCGAACATGCCGCTTCATGTATCCGCATGTATCGGGTGCCGTCGGGTCTTTCTCTTTCTTTCGGTCGGGCGAATGTTGCTTTCGCAGCGCTTGGGCAGCCCAAGACTTGGCATCTCCCATCGGCACAGGTGCCTCCGAGCCGGATGGCAAGCTTTCGTTAACCATAAAGCACCACAACTAGCGAGCGGCCCATCGCCGCATTCAGCCGACCGCCGGGACCGTATGAAGAACGGATCCGTTTGGCGCCACCGCGCTGATTCCTTTTGGAAGGCTGACACAGCGTGACTCTGCTGACTGCGCGGGCCAACGGCCCGACCGATGTTTCCCCGGCCGGTCAATCGACGATCTCCGCTCCGTGGAACGCCACTCCTCTGGTGCCGACCTTGAGCGGCCCGATCGATCCCTCCCTTCTCCGCGACGAGTTGCTGTCCGACATTCCGCAGGCGACCGCCGCGGCGCACCCGGACCGCACGGCCATCGTCTATGAAGGCCGGCGCGTCACCTATGCCGAGTTGGACGCGCGCGCCAACCGGGTCGCCCGCGGCCTGCGGGCGCGCGGGATCGGCCCCGGCTGCTTCGTCGGGCTGTGGATGGCACGGTCGCTCGACCTGCATGTCGCGCTGCTGGGCATCCTGAAGGCAGGCGCGGCCTATCTGCCCTTCGACGCCGACGCTCCCGCCGAGCGCGTGGCGGTCAGCCTGACCGACTGCGCCGCCCCGGCGATCCTGATCGATCTGGTGACAGGGACGAAGGCGGCGACGCTGGCCGAGGCCGGGGCGGACGTCCAGGTCCTGCGCATCGGCGACGTGCTGAGCGATGACGAGCGGGCGTTCGACCTGCGCGCCGACGGGGTGACGCCGGACAGCCCGGCTTACTCCATCTACACCTCGGGCTCGACCGGCAAGCCCAAGGGCATCGTCATCAGCCACCGCAACATCTGCCACTATCTGCGCGCCGCCAACAGCGTCTACGGCATCACCGCCGACGACGTGGCCTTCCAGGGCGCGTCGGTGGCCTTCGACCTGTCGCTGGAAGAGATCTTCGTCCCCTATCTGGCCGGCGCCACCCTGTGGGTCGCCAGCCGGCAGGTGCTGGACGAGGTGGACCGGCTGGCCGACGTGCTGAACGAGGCCGGCGTCACCGTTCTGGACACCGTCCCCACCCTGCTGGCGATGCTGCCGAAGGACGTGCCGTCGC
Organism: Azospirillum sp. TSO5; assembly: GCF_003116065.1. Taxonomy (NCBI): domain Bacteria; kingdom Pseudomonadati; phylum Pseudomonadota; class Alphaproteobacteria; order Rhodospirillales; family Azospirillaceae; genus Azospirillum; species Azospirillum sp. TSO5. The sequence continues at coordinate 7,849 of NZ_LGQY01000084.1, forward strand.
TGCGCATCGTCATCCTGGGCGGCGAGGCCTGCCCGCCCGCGGTCGCCTCGCGCTGGTGCCGGCCGGGCCGGCGCCTGTTCAACAGCTATGGCCCGACCGAGGCGACCGTCGTCGCCACCGTGGCCGAGGTGCTGCCCGACACCCCCGTCACCATCGGCCGCCCGATCCCCAACTACACCTGCTATGTGGTGGACGAGGCGCTGCAGCCGGTCGCCGCAGGCATCCAGGGCGAGCTGCTGATCGGCGGTCCGGGCGTGGCCCAGGGCTATCTCGGCCGGCCGGAGCTGACGGCGGAGAAGTTCATCGTCAACCCGTACCGCACCGGCGCCCACGACCCGTTGCTCTACCGGTCCGGCGACGCGGTCAGCGTCGATGCCGACGGCAACCTGCGTTTCCATGGCCGCATCGACGATCAGGTGAAGATCCGCGGCTTCCGGCTGGAACTGGGCGAGATCGAGGCCAAACTGACCGACCTGCCCGGCATCGCCCAGGCGACGGTCGTGCTGCGCAATGACAATGGGCTGGACCGTCTGGTCGCCTTCCTCGTCGCACAGCCGGGTGCGGCCCTCGACAGGATCGTACTCCGCGACGCTCTGCGGGCGCAGTTGCCGGCCTACATGGTGCCCGCGCATTATGAACAGGTGGCGGAACTGCCGCGCCTGACCTCCGGCAAGGCCGACCGCAAGACCCTGCAAGCCATGGCGCTGACCGAGGATGCGGGCTCGGGTGAGCAGGAGGAGCCGCGGAGCCCGACCGAGGCCGTATTGCTGGAGGCCGCCCGCCGCGTCTTCCCCGGTCAGTCGATCCCTCTGGAGGCCGACTTCTTCCTCGATCTGGGCGGCCATTCGCTGCTGGCCGCGCGCTTCGTCTCGGCGGTGCGCGAAACCGCCGGGCTGGCCAGCCTGACCCTGCAGGACGTCTATGGTGCCCGCACCCTGCGCGCCATGGCCGAACGGCTGGATGCCAAGGCGCCGGCGGGACATGGCGCGGCACCGGCCGACTTGTCCTTCGATCCGCCGCCGCTCGGCCGCCGCCTGCTGTGCGGTCTGGCCCAGGCCGTGGCGCTGCCGGTCATCCTGGCGCTGATGACGGTGCAGTGGCTGGGCGTGTTCGTCAGCTACATGCTGCTGTCCGGCGAGGATGCCGGGCTGCTGGGCGAGATCACCACGCTGTTCGGCGTCTATGTCGTCATCAACATCGCCACCGTCGCCATCGCCATCGCGGCGAAGTGGCTGATCATCGGCCGGACCAAGCCGGGCCGCTATCCGCTGTGGGGCGTCTATTATTACCGCTGGTGGCTGGCCCAGCGCTTCGTCGCGCTGGTCCACCTGAAGTGGTTCCAGGGATCGCCGTTGATGCGGCTGTTCCTGCGCGCCCTCGGCGCAAAGGTCGGCGCCGACGCGATGATCGGCGAGTTCGAATCCGGCGCCATCGATCTGGTCAGCATCGGCCGCGGCGCCTCCACCGGCGGCAAGGTGAAGCTGGCCAATGCCGAGGTGATCGGCAACGAGCTGGTGATCGGCACCATCGAGATCGGCGAGGACGCCTATATCGGCACGTCCTGCGTCATCGGCCATGATGCCGTGATCGGCAAGGGCACCGAGCTGGCCGACCTGACCGCGCTGGCCGCCGGCACCCGCACCGGCGCCTATGAATCCTGGGACGGTTCGCCCGCCCGCAAGGTCGGCACCGTCGACAGCGCCGCCCTGCCCCAGGAACCCCGCGCCGGCATCATCAAGCGCGCCACCCAGGGGCTGATCTATCTGGTTGCCCTGGTCGGCCTGCCGCCGGTGGCGCTGATCCCGATCTTCCCGGCCTTCTACCTGTTCGACAAGCTCGACGCCTGGATGGGCGGGGTGTTCAAGGTCAACTACCTCTACTATGTCCCCGCCATCGCCTGGCCGACCGCCATGTTCCTGGTGGCCTTCACCGTCCTGCTGATCGCCGCCATGCGCTGGATCGTGCTGCCGAAGGTGGAAGCCGGTTCCTACTCGGTCCATAGCTGGTTCTATGTCCGCAAATGGGTCGTGGCGCTGGCGACCGAGGTGATGCTGGAAACCCTCAGCTCGCTCTACGCCACCGTCTACATGCGGGCCTGGTACCGCCTGATGGGCGCCAAGATCGGCCGCGACGCGGAGATCTCGACCAACCTCGCCGGCCGCTACGATCTGGTGGAGATCGGCGAAAAGTGCTTCATCGCCGACGAGGTGGTGCTGGGCGACGAGGATATCCGCCGCGGCTGGATGCATCTGCAGCCGGTGAAGACCGAGGCCCGCGTGTTCGTGGGCAACGACGCCGTGGTCCCGCCGGGAGCCTGCATCCCCACCGGCACGCTGATCGGCATCAAGTCCAAGCCGCCGGCGAATGCCGAGATGCAGGCCGGCGACACGTGGTTCGGCAGCCCGCCGATCAAGCTGCCGGTGCGCCAGAAGTTCGACAACGTGTCGGCCAACTGGACGTTTGAGCCGTCGCGCACCCGCCGTCTCGGTCGCGCCGTGTTCGAGGCCTTCAGCCTGTCGATGCCGTCGATGCTGTTCATCACCTTCGGCACCTTCGCGGTGGAGTTCTTCGCCAAGGCCATTCTTGACCAGCGCTGGGGCGCCTTCGCCTGGCAGTTCCTGGCGGTCAGCGTCGCCATTCCGATGGCGATGGTGCTGATCGTGGCGCTGGTGAAATGGGCGCTGATGGGCCGCTACGCCCCCACCATGAAGCCGATGTGGTCCTGGTGGGCCATGCGGACGGAGGCGGTGGCCGTGCTGTACTGGGGTCTGGCCGGCAAGGTGCTGCTCGACCACCTGCGCGGCACGCCGATGCTGCCCTGGGTTCTGCGCATCTTCGGCACGAAGTTCGGCAAGGGCGTCTACATGGACACCACCGACATCACCGAGTTCGACTGCGTGTCCGTCGGCGACTACTGCGCCATCAACGCGCTGTCGGCCCTGCAGACCCACCTGTACGAGGATCGCGTGATGAAGGTTGGCCGGGTTTCGGTCGGGACCGGCGTCACCATCGGGGCCGGCGCCACGGTGCTTTACGACACCCATGTCGGCGACTTCGCCCGCCTCGGCCCGCTGACCCTGGTGATGAAGGGCGAGGAAATCCCAGCCCACGGCGACTGGGTCGGCGCCCCGGCCGAGCCGGCGGTTCATGTCCATGCGACGGTCGACGGACAGGTGAAGGCCGCGGCGTAAGCAGCCGGCATCAGCGGCGAAAAGACGAGGCTGGTCATACCATTGCGGTGTGCCGGCCTTTTCTTTTGCCCATCTTCGGCCAACGACAAACCGTCGCGCGCAGTTACTCTCTCCGATGGTTGTCTCAGCCCCGCAGCGGTGTATAAGGGGGGCCGAGCGCGGCCTGCCCCCTTCGCGCGCCCGGCCGGGCGCGTACCGCGGAGGCGAGCGGACGCCGTTGGATCGTGATGAAGGAACGCCCCAATGCCCGACGACATCGCCTCAGCCCGCGGTCTGTTTCCGCTCGCCAAGGACGACACGCCCTACCGTAAGCTGACCTCGGACCATGTCTCGGTCGTCGAATTCGACGGCGAGCAGATCCTGAAGGTCGAGCCGGAAGGTCTGCGCCTGCTGGCCGAGGCTGCCTTCTCCGACATCAACCATCTGCTGCGTCCGGGCCATCTGGCCCAGCTCGCCAAGATCCTGGACGATCCGGAGGCGTCGGCCAACGACCGCTTCGTGGCGCTCGACCTGCTGAAGAACGCCAACATCGCCGCCGCCGGCACCCTGCCGATGTGCCAGGACACCGGCACCGCCATCATCATGGGCAAGAAGGGCCGCCGCGTCTGGACCAAGGGCGGCGACGAGACCGCCCTGTCGGAAGGGGCCCGCGACGCCTACCTGAAGCGCAACCTGCGCTACAGCCAGCTGGCGCCGATCTCCATGTATGAGGAGAAGAACACCAGGAACAACCTGCCGGCCCAGGTCGACATCTATTCCGAGGGCGAGGACTATTACAAGTTCCTGTTCATGGCCAAGGGCGGCGGGTCGGCCAACAAGACCTTCCTGCATCAGGCCACGCCGTCGGTGCTGGCGCCCGACCGGCTGCTGAAGTTCCTGGAAGACAAGATCCGCTATCTCGGCACCTCGGCCTGCCCGCCCTACCACCTCGCCATCGTCATCGGCGGCCTGTCGGCGGAGCAGAACCTGAAGACGGTGAAGCTGGCCTCGGCCCGCTACCTCGACAACCTGCCGACCGAGGGCGGCGAAGACGCGCATGCCTTCCGCGATCTGGCGATGGAGGCCGAGGTCCACAAGCTGACCCAGAACATGGGCATCGGCGCCCAGTTCGGCGGCAAGTATTTCTGCCATGACGTCCGCGTCATCCGCCTGCCGCGCCACGGCGCCTCCATGCCGATCGGCATTGGCGTGTCCTGCTCGGCCGACCGTCAGGCGGTGGGCAAGATCACCAAGGACGGCATCTTCCTGGAGCAGCTGGAAACCGATCCGGCCCAGTATCTGCCGGAGATCGGCGGCGAGCACCTGTCGGACGAGGTCGTGAAGATCGACCTGAACCAGCCGATGGAGCAGATCCGCGCCACGCTGTCGCAGTACCCGATCCGCACCCGCCTGTCGCTGACCGGCCCGCTGATCGTCGCCCGCGATCTGGCCCACGCCAAGCTGCGCGCCCGCCTGGACGCCGGCGAGCCGCTGCCGGATTATTTCAAGAACCACCCGATCTATTATGCCGGCCCGGCCAAGACGCCGGAAGGCTACGCCTCGGGCTCCTTCGGGCCGACGACGGCGGGCCGCATGGACAGCTTCGTCGACCAGTTCCAGGCGGCGGGCGGCTCCATGGTCATGCTGGCCAAGGGCAACCGCAGCCCCGAAGTGACCGCGGCCTGCAAGCAGCATGGCGGCTTCTATCTCGGCTCGATCGGCGGCGCCGCCGCCCGTCTGGCCCAGGACTGCATCAAGAAGGTGGAATGCGTCGAGTATCCCGAACTCGGCATGGAAGCCATCTGGCGCATCGAGGTGGAGGACTTCCCCGCCTTCATCATCGTCGACGACAAGGGCAACGACTTCTTCAAGGAGTTGAAGCTCGCCTGATCCGGGCGAACCGGATGTGAAAGGGGCGCGGTGCCTTGCGAGAGGCCCCGCGCCCTTTTTCCTGCCCGCTTGCGGGACGGCACCGAGGGCGCCTATCTTCAGTGCATCGGGATCGGGGAGAGCTTTGCAATGGACGGCGTCTACGACCGGCGCGTGCCGAAGCTTCATGAAAAGCCGTTGGCTGATCGGATTGCTGCGGCGGAGCGTGAACGTCAACTGGATGCAGCGATCAAAGCCTTGAACGAGTTTGACGAGAAGTACGGCTCCTTTGCGGATGAATATATCAACGACATCCTCTAGACCTCTTGATTTCCTGTGCCTGTGGATGAGTAGCCCGTGACACCCGCCCAAATCCAAGACCGCATCCTGTACCGTGACGGGCTGATGCTGATCCTCGACAAGCCCGCCGGGCTGCCGGTCCATGCCGGTCCCGCCGGCGGACCGAACCTGGAGCGGCATTTCGACGCGCTGCGCTTCGGCTTTCCCAAACCACCGTCACTGGCCCACCGGCTGGACCGCGACACGTCGGGCTGCCTGATCCTCGGCCGCCATGCCAAGGCGCTGCGCAAGATCGGCATCCTGTTCCAGAACGGCAAGGTCGACAAAACCTATTGGGCCGTGGTCGCCGGCACTCCGCCGCAGGAGTCCGGGCGGATCGATCTGCCGCTCGCCAAGGTCTCCAACAAGACCGGCGGCTGGCGCATCGTCGGCTCGCCCGACGGGCAGGCGGCGGTGACCGACTATGTCGTGCGTGGGCAGGCCGACGGGCTGACGTGGCTGGAACTGACGCCGCACACCGGCCGCACCCACCAGATCCGCGTCCATTGCGCCTCCATCGGCTGCCCGCTGGTCGGCGATCCGCAATATGGCGGGCCGGAGGGTAAGCCGCTGCACCTGCATTCCCGCGCCATCTCGCTGCCGCTCTACCCGAAGCGCGATCCGGTCGGCGCGGTGGCGCCGGTCCCGCCGCACATGCAGGCGGCGCTGGCCGCTTGCGGCTTTACCGAGGCTTCATAGCTTCACCGCTACCCTCCGTCCTTGCTGCAACGCCGCAGACTGCCCCATGATCGCTGTCGGCGATGGGGCGATCACGGCCGGAGGGACGAGCGCATGATACCGATCGGCAGGACGACCGCCCGCTGGATGACCTTGCGCTATGCCCTGGCGCTGACGCTGATCGCGTTGGGCACGCTGGCCGGCTTCGTCATGACCGAGCGGGTCATCGGCCAGCACGAACGCATGCTGGAGGTTGTCAACGTTTCAGGTCGGCAGCGCATGCTGTCGCAGCGGACGGCCCTGCTGGTGGAGCAGTTGAAAACCGCAACCGATCCCGCAACGCGCGTAGACCTCGCCCGGCGGCTGGATGGTGCCACGGACATGTTCGAAGCTGCCCACCGGTGGCTGAGCGGCCGTGCCGGGCCGGAGGAAGGGCCGCCGCTGGGACCAACGCCGCAGGATTTGTTCTACGGCGGATCCGACCCGCTGGACCCGGTGGTGACCGAGCATATCGCCGCCCTGCGCCGTGTCATCGCCGCCGCATCCGCCGGTCAGCCGCCGGACCCGGCGGAAGCGGACCGCATCACCGCCCAGGCGCTCGGCCCGCTGCTGGACCGTCTGGAAGAGGTGGTGGCGCTCTATCAGGAGGAGGGAGAGGCGGGCTTCCACACCCTGCATCGGCTGGGATTGGCGGCACTGCTGATCACCCTGCTGATCCTGGCGGTGGAGGCGCTGGCGATCTTCCGGCCGATGACCCGGCAGGTGCGCCGCCAGTTCACCGAGATCCTGCGCATGGCGGAGACCATCGAGCGCGCCAACGCCACGCTGGAACAGCAGGTGCGCGAACGGACGGCCGAACTTCACGCCGCCAAGACCGCCGCCGAACAGGCCCACCGCGCCAAGTCCCGCTTCCTCGCCCACGCCAGCCACGACCTGCAGCAGCCCCTTCAGGCCATCGGCATGTTCACCGGCATTCTGGAGCGCCAGCCACAAAGCGGCAAGGCGGCGGCCCTGCTGACCGACCTGAAGGCGGCGCAACGGTCGATGCGCGATCTGCTGAATGCCATCCTCGACATCTCCAAGCTGGAATCGGGGGTGGTCACGCCGAAGCCCGCCGACCTGCCGCTCTCCCCCCTGCTCGACCAGTTGGAGGCCGAATTCGCGGGGCAGGCGGAGGCGAAGGGGCTGCGGCTGCGCGCCGTTCCGACCGATGCCGTGGTGCGGAGCGACCCGGCCCTGCTGGAGCGCATCCTCCGCAACCTAATCGCCAACGCCATCCGCTATACCGAGACCGGCGGCGTGCTGGTCGGCTGCCGCACCCGCGGCGATACGCTGTGGATCGAGGTCTACGACACCGGCCGCGGCATCGCCGAACCCGACCGCCAGCGCATCTTCGAGGAGTTCGTGCAGCTCGACCGCCCCGACCGCGACCGCAGCGAGGGCATCGGGCTGGGCCTTGCGATCGTCGAGCGGCTGGCAAGGCTGCTGGGCCATCCGGTGACGGTGCGTTCGGCGGAAGGACGCGGAACCGTGTTCGCGGTGGGGGTGCCGCTGGCGGGGTGAGATTGTCGCTCTGATGGGAACTATCTGGTGTTAACGCACCGGATTGTTCCGCAGGGCGTTGGGTGCCAAATTCCCCTCCAGACAACGACACACACCCCAACGGACACGGAGGGTTCCATCATGATCACCATTCGCCATCGCGACGAGCGTGGGGTCGCCAACATGGGTTGGCTGAACAGCAACCACAGCTTCTCGTTCGGCCATTACTTCGACCCCGGCCATATGGGCTTCCGCGCCCTGCGCGTCATCAACGAGGACCGGGTGATCCCCGGCGCCGGCTTCCCCACCCATGGGCACGCCAACATGGAGATCGTCTCCTACGTGCTGAACGGCGCGCTGGAGCACAAGGACTCCATCGGCACCGGGTCGGTGATCCGTCCGGGCGAGGTCCAGGTGATGAGCGCCGGCCGCGGCATCCGTCACAGCGAGTACAATGCGTCGGACACCGAGCCGGTGCATTTCCTCCAGATCTGGATCCTGCCGGAAGCCAACAGCCTGGCGCCCGGCTACCAGCAGGCGGATTTCCCGGCCGAGCAGAAGCGCGGCACGCTGAAGCTGGTCGGGTCGCGTGACGGGCGCGATGGCAGCGTCACCATCCACCAGGATGTCGACCTGTACGCCGCGCTTCTGGACGGCGAGGAAAGCGCCACGCTGCCGCTGCGTCCCGGCCGCCATGCCTGGGTCCAGGTCGCCCGCGGCCGGGTCCACCTAAACGGCACGCTGCTGAAAGCCGGCGACGGTGCCGCGCTGACGGACGAGGAGGCGGTGACGCTTGACCGGGCGGACGAGGCGGAAGTGCTGGTCTTCGACCTCGCCTAGGGTCACGTCACAGCACCTGCTTGGGCAACGACAACAGCTCCTTCCTAATGCGGTTCAGGCTGGGGCGGTTGTCGGGGCCGAAGGCGATGGGGCGGCACAGGTGCATGGCGGTCAGCCCGACCCGCGCGGTCAGCAGGCCGTTGATGACCCCCTGCCCCATCCGGGTGGAAATGGCGGCGGCGAGCGACCCGCCCAGCGCCTCCACCGCCACATGGTGGGCGCTTTCCGTCACCCCGGCGACGGCGATGTTGGCGAGCATCCGGCGCAGGAGCCGGAGCGAGCCGACATAGCCGGGCCGGGCGCCGTAAAGGGAGGCGATCTCCCTCACCAGCTTCAGGTTGCGCCACAGCACCACCGCGAAATCCAGCAGCGCCGCCGGACTCAGCGCCGTGGCGATGGCGGTGTCGCGCGAGGCGCGCAGAACCCGCTGATAGGCAGCGCGGTCGAGCGGGCTCAGCACCTCGCGGTCGAGCAGCCGCACCACCTCATGCTCGTCATGGGCATCGGTGACATGGTCGCGCACGCGGGCCAGCGCCGGGGCCAGTTCGCGCTGGTCGGCGTAGAGCGCCACCAGCGACCCGGCGAAGCGGTCGGCCCGGCCGCCGGGGGCGTCGATCTCCAGCCGGCCGGCCTCCGCCCGCAACTCCTCGATCCGGCGCAGCCGGCGCAAGGACAGCAGTTCGGTCACCAGCATCGCGACTGCCGCGATACCGGCGGTGGCGGCCAGCAGGGCGACCAGAACGCCAAGCGCGATGCTGGTGGCGAAGGCACGGGCAAGCAGGTCGGCGGTGTCGAAGCCCAGCGCGACCAGAACCAGCGCCGCCAGCGCCCCGAACAGCCAGCGCCCGAGTTTCCGTGTGGTCCGCACCGGCGTGGCGGGGGCCGGCAGCAGATCGGCCGGGTCGCCAGAGCCGGTCAGCAGGGCGGTCTCCTCCTCCGCCGGCACCGGCGCGGCGCGGTCGAGGTCCAGCTCCATCGGCGGAACCCAGCCCGGTGAAGCCTTGCGGGTCTCGCGCTCCGTCACGTCAGGTAATCCCCTAGCAGGAATTGCAGGGCCTGATCGACGCGGATGTGGGGCAGACCGCGCGGGTCGCGGCCGAGGTCGTCGGGCGGGCGGAAGGGCAGGAAATTGTACGGACGGTCACGGCCCGGCGGAAACGCCTCGGCATCCTCCGGAATCTCGCCGGGGAACAGCACGGTCGGGCGGTCGCGGCCGACGGGGATGCCGCGCACGCAGCGCAGTTGCCGGCCCTCATGCTCGGTCACCACGCTTTCGGTGCATTTCAGCGCGGCAATAGCCATGGTCTCGACCTGGGCGCCTTCGAAACGGATGGCATTGCGGGCGTCGCCGACCAGCCGGTCGAGCAGCGCGCGCAGCTGGGCATGCTGGTGGGCGGCGATATGGTCAGCCTTGGTCGCGGCGAACAGCACGCGGTCGATCTTGCTGCCGAACAGCCAGTCGAGCCAGCCGGACGAGCCATGGCGGAACGGCTCCAGGCTCAGCTCCAGCGCCCGCTTCATGTCGGCCATCCCGGCCGGGCCGGCGTTCAACGCGCCCAGCACGTCGATCAGCACGATCTGGCGGTCGAGCCGGGAGAAATGCTCGGCGAAGAAGCGGCGGACGACGTTGGTCTTGTAGGCCTCGTACCGCTCCTCCATCAGCGCCCACAGGCTTCCCCTGCCCCGCTGATTCCCATGCAGCGGGCAGAAGGTCAGCAGCGGCGCGTCCTTCATGTCGCCCGGTTCGACGAAGCGGCCGGGCTGGATCAGGCTGAGCAGCGTGTCGGCGCGGCGGCAGGCATGGAGATAGTCGGTGTAGAGCGCCGCCCCGCGCCGCGCCGTCTCCTCCTCCGCCGAAGCGGCCGGGTCGATGGTGGCGAGCCAGCCGCGCCACGAGGCCGACAGCTCGTCACGCGGCGGGCGGGCGGCAAGCTCCAGTGTCTGGGAGCTCCATTCCGCGAAGCTCTGGCGCAGCAGCGGCAGGTCGAGCAGCCATTCGCCGGGGTAATCGACCAGATCGAGATTCAGCGTCGCCACCGGCTGCACCGTGCGCTTCAGCGCCGACTCCGGGCGGTAGCGCAGGGAGACGCGCATCTGGCCGATGCCGCGCGTCGGCTCCGGCCAATGGGGATCGGGGCCGGTCAGGGCGGCGAGATGGCCTTCGAAATCGAAGCGCGGCACGTCGGGATCGGGCTGGGGCCGCAGCCGCGCCGCCTGGAAGCGGCCCGACGACATGACGTCGAGGAAGGGCAGCCGCCCGGCCTTCAGCAGGTTGTCGACCAGGGCGGTGACGAACACCGTCTTGCCCGCCCGCCGCAGTCCGGTGACGCCCACGCGCACCGTCGATTCCAGAAGAAGCCGGCTGCCGGCGTCGTACAGGCTGTTCAGGTCGGGAATACGCACGGGCGGACGTTCACCTCTGGCCGATGACCGGCCCTATATGGGGTTGAGTCCGCAGGATGCGAGGGGGCCGGATGCGACGTTTGGAACAGCGTGAAACAGTTTTCGGGGGTGTGTTCACTGTTCCATCGGGGCGGCATCGGCGGGGACCTCCGCAGATGGGGACCGGCGGTCATTCGTATCATGGATGCGGGGGAGCGGGTAACGGTAGGCTGAAAAACCATGGCTCAGCGCGGCAGGCCGTGTTCGTCATACAAGGCCGCATCCGGGTTTCCGTCGTCGTCCAGCGGCGGCAGCGCCTTCACCCGCGCCAATATGCGGTTCACTTTGGCCTGCTGGTCCGGAGTGAGGCCGACGGTTGCCGGTCGCTCGGCACGGGCCAAGGCATCGCGCACGGCGGTGCGGACGACCTCGTCGATACTCTGCCCCCGAATGGCAGCAAGCCGGCGGGCCAGGACTTCCGTTTCAGCACTCACCGGGATGGGCATCGGCGTCTCCTGCTTTCGATCGAGCACGGCACTTCGGGACATGAGCCATGGCGTACTCGCCACGGGACGATTGTGGCCCCCACCGAACCACGCGGCAAGGCCGTGCCGCCGGATGCGGCAGAAATGCCAACTCCCGAATAGCGGTCATCCCCCGATGTAGTGCGGCATCAGCTTTGCCTGATCGCCGATCCAGACGCTGCAGCGGCTGTCCTGGTTGCGGAAGAAATAGGCCTTGCCGGGCTGGCGGCGGTTCTGGGGGTCGATCAGGTTGGCGCCGCCGGAAAAGGCGACGCCATAGCGGTAGTCCGGCGTCGCCGCCCAATAGAGGCCGTCGATCTGCTGCAGGAAGGCGCCGCGCTGGCACAGGTGCGACAGGGCGCGGTCGAGCGTGGCGAGCCCCTTCAGGCCGTCGGGCAGCTTGTAGACCGCGCGGCTTTCGGTACGGCGCAGGCGCGGCTCGTGGCCGGGCGGCGGCGGTTCGTAGGCGCGGAAGAGCGGGCGCAGATGGCCGGGCTCGGTGCGGTCGGTGCGCAGAACATCCTGTGCGCCGGCGGCGGCCGGAAGCAGGAGGAGGATCAGAAGCGAAGGGATGAGGCGGCGGGTCATCGCACCGACGGGTTGTTGGCGACGAAGGCAAAATAGGGCAGCCGCCGCACCGCGTCCGCCACCATCAGGTAAGCCACCGCGAAGGCCAGCAGAGAACTGAGGAAATAGCCGTAGCCATACCACGGGAAGCCCATCCGGCTGAACAGCAGGGTGAAGCCGGCATTGGCCGCCATATAGACCAGCTGCACCGTCAGGTTCCGCGCCCGCAGGTCGAAATAGGCGAGGATCACCGTGCAGAACAGGAACATCACCTGGAAGAAGGCGCCCAGCACGCCGAAGCGGAACATGCCGATCTGCTGGTATTGCAGGCCGATGGCGCCGACGATGGCCGGAGCCAGGAAGATGCAGACGGCGCAGACCGCCCCTTGCAGGATGACGAGGTTGCGGCTGCTGTCGAGCAGGGCGGCGATGATGGCGCGGTGGTTGCGGGCGATCTGGTCGAAGGTCGCGTGCTTCTGGATGTCGCGGTAGAAGGCCTGGTAATGCTCGAAGAAGCGGGTCTCGATGTTCACCGTGAACAGGGTCAGCGCCGGCAGGGTCGTCAGATAGGCGATGAACATGGCGCCGTCATAGGCGCTGTAGATCGCCATGGCGCCGGAGACCAGCTCGCGTTCCGGCGCGAACCACATGATCCACTTGTCGGTCCAGACGGCGGCGTTGGCGAAGAAGCCGATCAGCGCCAGATCGGCGTATTTGCGGAAATAGGACAGGAAGTCGAACAACCGGCCGACCGGATAGGGATATTCGGCCAGCACCCGCGTGATCAGCCCGAACTGGATCACCGCCAGCCCGGCGGAAAAGCCCCAGATCATCCCCGCCGCGCCGAAGCGGTCGCCAAGCAGAACCGCTCCGGCCATGCCCGTGGTCATGCCGACGCCAAAGGCGACGGTGACCGCCAGATAGTCCTTCAGCGCCGACAGGAAGATCGACACCACCCAGATACCGCAGACCAGGAAGAAATTCGCCAGCCCGCCCAGCATGATCGGCAGCGGCAGGCCGCTGAACAGCGGGTAGAAAGGTCCGGCGGTCAGGCCGGCGATGGCATAGGCCAGCCCAAGCGTCGCCAGCAGCATGCCGGGCGCCGCCTCCACCTCCTTGGCATAGATGGCGTCGGCGAGATAGCGGGTGGCGACCAGCACCAGCGGCCCGGTGAACACCACCGAGAAGCAGAAATTGTAGATCACCACCACGCGGAACAGCGTCAGCTGATCCGGCCCGACCAGATCGCGGCCGAACAGCGTGATGCCGGCCAGCGCCAGGATGGTGAACATCCAGGGACCGGAGGTGATGAAGGCGGAATGGGCATAGCCCTGCAGCACGCCCAGCAGATCGTCGCGCCGGGCCAGCCGGCGGAGCGCGAAGCCGATGCCGGCCATGTCAGGCCGCTCCCTTCAGGTCGAAATCGGCGCCGTCGACGGTCGGCCGGGTCGGCATGGCGATGTGTTCGTCATAGATGGCGCGATAGACTCGGTCGATGGCGACCTTGTCGTAGGACTGGGCGACGCGCCGGGCGATGGCCTGCGCACAGCGCTCCCGCCACGGGCGGTCGAGCAGAAGCGCGCGCAGCTCCCGCGCGGTGTCGAGCGGGCTGGCGAGCGGCGTCACCGCCCCGCCCGGCCCCAGCGGCGGCACCTCGTCCGGCCGGCCCATCAGCAATTCCGAACAGGACCCGACATCGGTCGCCACCGTCGGCACGCCGGACGCCCCGGCCTCCAGGATCACCAGCGGCTGCGCCTCGCTGACGCTGGTCAGCGCGATGGCGTCGATCCTGCCCAGCCAGTCAGTCAGCTTGACCCGGCCGGCGAAGATCACCGTCTGCTCCAGACCCAGATGCTTCACGATGGTCCGGCATTCCTCGACATAGCCGGGGTCCTCCTCCAGCGGGCCGAGGATCATCGCCTTCAGGTCGGGGATGTCCTCGCGCAGGATGCCGGCGGCGCGGATGTAGGTCTTCACGTCCTTGATCGGCACGACGCGGCCGATCAGGGCGATGGTCGGCGGGCGCGGGGCGGGATCGCGCCGGACCTGGGAATAGCCGGCATAGTCGATGCCGTTGGGCACGATCATCAGCTTGGCCGGGTCGGCGCCCTGGCGGCGCTGGAACTCCTGGTTTCCGCCGTACAAGGTGATGATGCGGTCGCAGGCGTCGTAACAGGCCTTGGAGTAGCTGGCGAAGGTGTCCAGCCACAGATCGCGCAGGTCGCGTTTCTTGCGGTCGAGCGCGAGCGAGGTGTCGGCCCCCTCGAACAGCCATTCAGCCATCAGGATCTCGATGCGCCGTTCGTTGGTGTAGATGCCGTGTTCGGTTAGCAGGGCCGGCCGTCCGGTCTCCAGCCGCGCCCGCGCGGCGAACAGCCCGGCATAGCCGGTGGAGATGGCATGGTAGACGGCGGCCTGCGGCATCGGCACCAGCAGCGTGGCGAACAGCCCGCTCATCAGCGCGCGGCTGCCCCAGAAATACTCAAGGAAGGAGGCGTCCGGCAGGGCGGCCCTGCACATGCGCACCACCATCTGGAAGGCGTCCTCGGAATTCAGCAGCGCCCGCTTGCCGATCCGGCCGCGCCGCGGGGCCAGCAGCCGCAGAACCTCGGCGACCTCGGCCAGCCCTCCCCCATGCTGAAGGCGGGCGAGCGGCTTTTCCAGGGCCGTCATCAGCCGCCCGGTGCCGGGCTGCCAGCGCCATCCGGCGGGCGGGTCCTGCAGATAGACGTGGGTCAGGCCGGTGACGTTGGGGGGCAAATCGTAGGCGAGCTTGCGGGCGCCGCGGTCGGCGACCAGCGCCACTACATGGAAGGTCAGGTCGGAGTGGGAGCGGATCAGGTCGTGTGTCCAGGTCGACACGCCGCCGGCGACATAGGGATAGGATCCCTCCATCAGCAGGCAGACGTCGGCCTTGGGGGCGCGGGGCGCTTCGGGCGGCAGCGGCTGGGACGGGGAGCGGCTCATGCGGCCAGCTCCTTCGCTGCGGTCTCCGGGGCGGCCGTTTCGTCGTCGCGCCACAGGGCGAAGACGTCGCGCAGCGCATCGGGCAGCGTCGCCCCGTCGCCCAGCAGGTCGGGCCGGCGGATGGGAAGCGCGCGCAAGTCGCCGAAGCGGCCGAGCCGGAACAGGCTCTCGGCATACCAGAACAGGATGCGGCTGTCGGACGTGCGGTCGATCAGCGGTTCCAGCCGCGCCGCCGCCTCCGCCGCCAGCCCGCAGCGCAGCAGCAGCCGGCCGAGATCGAGGCGGATGCCGTCGTCATCGGGCGCCAGTTCCAGGCTGCGACGGTAGCCGTCCAGCGCCTTCTCGCGGATCTCCGCCTCGCGGTTGGAGTCCAGCAGGCCGCAGAAGGCGTAATCGTCGAGGTGGCGGGACAGGGCGGCCAGGGCACCGGCGGCGTCCGGATGGGCGCGGGCGGCATGGTCGAGCGACAGCCAGCGCTCGTTGAACTCATGCTCCACCCGCGCGGTCGCGGTGGCGGCCTGGACACGGACGGACGGGTCGGCATCGGCGAGGCCGGCCTTCAGCGCGGGCGTGAAGGCGGGGCGGAAATGGCGGGCGACCAGGGCGATCACCGCCTGCTTCTGCTGCGGCGTGCCCATCCACATCATGTCGGTGAAGGATTCTCCGGCGACCAGATGGGCGTTCTCGCGACCTGAGACGATCAGCTCATACAGCTCCTGCGCCGGGCCGGTCTCGCTTTCGGGGAAGAGGGAAAGATACCAGTCCTGAAAGCCGGTGGCGTAGCGGCTGAACAGCGCCAGCAGCGCCGCGGTCACCAGCGTGCAGGCGGCGCCCAGCGGACCCAGCGGCACCAGGGTGACCAGCAGCAGCCCGGCCAGCCGCAGGTCGCGGCCCCGCCGCGCCCGGCTGCGCACCCACAGCCCGACCAGTCCGCAGAGCAGCAGATGCAGCGCCGCGGCCGACGGTGCGGCGAAGGGGATGCCGGACAGGCCGAACGCCAATGGAGCCGAATCGAGCAGACCGGCGCCGAGCGTCGCAGCAACCAGTTCGCCCGTACCGGCGACCGGGCGGTCGCCCGCCAGCGTGCCGGCGGAATCGGGAAATTCGGAGGCGGGGTCGGTCATCCCGTTCCCTCCGCCACGGCTTTGCCGGCGGCCGGCTCCGGCTTGGACGGCTCCGATTCCGGCGGCTCGACCCGGCGGGTGACGAAGCCGATGGGGATGTTGGACAGCCCGTCGGGCAACTCCCGCCGCACCGCCCGTTCCAGCTTCGCCTCCACCAGCTTCGCGCCCTCCAGCGGCGTGCCGGCCAGGATCACGCCGAAGGACGCGCCCTGCTGGCCGAAGTCGCAGGCGAGGTCGGTGTCGCGCAGGCTGCCGCGCACCGCCGTGCCGATGGCGGCGGCAAGGTCGGCGCGCTGGGCGACCGACAGGCGGGACAGGCCGGTGGGGCGGATGGTGATGGCCGTCGTCTCGAACCCCATGCGGCGTCCGAGCAGGGCCAGGAATTCCGCCTGCCGGCCGATGTAGCTGGAGGAATAGAGCGCGTCGTCGGTGAAGACGCGCTGTTCGTTGGCGGTGCGGAACTGGCGCGCCTTGGCCAGCGCGGTGCCGATCCATTCGCACAGGATGCGGAAATTCTCGACCGTGTTGACGCTGAGGTCGGTGAAGCCCAGGCTTTCGACCTTCACCATGCCGACCACCTCGCCGGTGTCGCTGCTGACCAGCGGTCCGGCCAGCACACCTTCGCCGGCCAGGATGCGTTCGTCCTCGACCCGGTTGACGCAGAGCTGGCGCTGGCGGGCGATCACAGTCTGGAACAGCGGGGTGCCGCTGTCGAACCAGCGGGCATAGCTGTCGTTGTCGTCGTCCCAGCCCTCGTTCGTCACCGATTCCAGCACGTCGTTGTTCAGCAGGAACAGCGAGAACTTCTCCGGCTTCATGACGGTGCGGACAAGGTCGGCGACGCCCAGCATCACCTCCCCCTCGTCCAGATGGTCGATGGATTTGGCGGCCTGATAGAGGGTGAAGACGGTGCGCAGCTGGCCGGCGACGCGGGTCTCCAGGCTCTCCTTCACTGATTTCAGCGCGCGGTAGGACCGGGCGATGGCCTCCGCCTCCTGGCGGGCGGCGGCAAGGCCGGCGCGCAGTTCGTCGCGCTCGCGCAACTGGCGCATGCGCAGCTCGCCGAACAGCACGGCGGCGACCAGCCACAGGATCGGTTCGCGCGTCAGGGTGAAGAGATGGTCGTAGAGGTCCTGGTCGATGCCGGCATCCGGCATGTTGCCGAGCCGCAGCGCCACCGACGCCACCAGCGCCGCCAGCACGCCCTCGCTGGTGCCGTACTGGATCGCCAGCAGCAGGACCGGGATCCAGAAGGGATGCGGCTGCACCCCGTCGAAGCGCAGCCCGGTGCCGAACCAGACATCCAGCCCCAGGGCCACGGCGAAGAACAGCAGCAGTTCCAGCAGCGCGACCGGCCGCAGGCCGAACCAGCGGCGGGGAGGTGCCGGAGAGGGGCTGGACTCTGCGCTCATGCCTGCACGCTCACTCGCGGTGCAGGTCGTTGGAGAAGTCGCTGTCGGAGGCGCGGCCGGCCTGGGCCGGGGCGTATGCCGAAGTGGGCACGGCGGGTGCAGCGACCACCGGCCGCAGGCTGTCGATCATGCGCGTCACCACCCGCTGGGCGACGTTGTTGACGCTGTCGCGGCTGAAATAGCCGCGGCCGGCCTCCGATTGGCTGGAGGTCCACAGCACGGCGCCGTCGGAGCTGCGGACCAGCCGGGCGTTCAGGCCGACCACCGGCTCCTCGCGCAGGCCATGCTGGTAACCATATTCCGACACGCTGCCGGACAGCACCGCATCCACCCCCAGCGTCCGGCCGGTGGCCTGGGCGTCCAGCGGGGCGGCGTCGGCCGGCGCATCGGTCGCGGCGGCTGCGTCGCCGGTGGGCTTGGCGGCGGACAGGCGGCTGCGGACGCGGGACGCATCCATGCTGCGGAGGCCGTCGACGCCATACAGTTCGGTGGAGACGATGTCGGCGGCGATCTGGCCGGCGTTGGGATGGTTGGTCAGATTCTCAAAGGGCAGGACGGCGACAGTCGAACCGGCCGGCAGCACGGCGCCCGGCTGGGCGAAGTCGCGGCTGTTGATCCGGCCGAAGCTGCAGCCCGCCAGCAGCAGCCCAACCGCCAGCAGCGCCCCACCGGCCCGCACACCCTTGCCCGTCATTCCCACACCCTTTTGCCTCATCACCAGTCCACCTTTTTTAACCATAAAGTGTTGACACACCGTCAATAACGCCAGACCAGCGTGACGCCGGCGCTGTTCACCGCGCTGGCCGTGCCGCGCGCGGTGGAGCGGGCATGGCTGGCGCGGAAATTCAGCTCAAGATTGTCCGCCGGTTCCCATCCCAGCGAAATGGCGCCCTGCGGCCCGCTGCGGCCCCGCCGGTCATAGGCGTAGCCGACCTGCACCGCATAGCGGACGTAGTCGGTCAGAAAATCCTCGGCATTCAGCTGCAGCGCATGAACCTCGCGCGTCGCCGCCGGCAGCGGGACATAAGGCTGGCCCTGCCCGTCCTGCCGCTCCTCACGGTGGGCGACATATTCGGCGTCCAGCACATAGGCGACGCTGGTCAGCGGACCCGCCGCGTTCAGCGTGTAGCGGAGCGATCCCTCCACCGTCGCGCTACGCGCCAGATCGGCGTCGCCGGCAAGGCCATAGCGGTTGTAGCCGGCACCCAGCGACAGGAACCAGCGGTCGGACAGCCGGTCGTCATGCTGGACGAACAGGCGGTCGCGGCGGCCGCCGTCGACGATCCCTTCCAGGAAGGCGAAGCTCGGTTCGCTCCAGGCGAAGCCGGCGCGGGTCTCCGTTTCC
This sequence comes from Azospirillum sp. TSO5, assembly GCF_003116065.1. NCBI lineage: Bacteria > Pseudomonadati > Pseudomonadota > Alphaproteobacteria > Rhodospirillales > Azospirillaceae > Azospirillum > Azospirillum sp. TSO5. Next base: position 26,608 of record NZ_LGQY01000084.1, read on the forward strand.
TCGCCGCGCCAGCCATGGGTGTAGCCGGCGCCCAGCGTCTGCGGCGCGGCGTAAAGCGACAGGGTCGAGCGTTCCCACTCCGGCCAGTCATGGACCAGCGCCGCCTCCAAACGGGAGCGGGCGCCGTGGAAAGGCTCCAGCCGGCCATCTTCGCGGCGGGCGGCGTCGACATCGACATCGCGGCGCTCGAGGCTCCAGGTGAAGGCGGTGGAGCGGCCGAGCTCCTGCACGCCGCTGAAGCGGGCGATGCGCTGCATGTCGGCGTTGCGCACCTTCTGCCAATCGAAGTCGAGGCGGCTGCGATCCGCATTCTCGTGCAGAAGCAGCGCCTTGCCCTGCACCAGGGAAGGTTCGTCGGGCGTCAGTTCCAGCGCCGTGTCATAGGCCCGGATCGCTTCGCGCCAGCGGCCGAGCCGTTCCTCCGCCTGGGCTAGCAGGGCGGTGGACTGGGCGTCGTTGGGGTCCTGTTCCAGCAGGTCGCGCAGCAGGGTCCGCGCCGGTCGGACGTCGCCGCCCTCCATCAGCGCCAGCGCGCGGAAATAGTCGAGACGCCGGCCGGCGGCACGGTCGGCGGCCTGCGCCTCCCGGCTGGGCGCGGCGGTGGGGGCACGGGTCAGGGCGACGCTGAGGCCGGTGCGATCGGTCGCGACCGTCGCCTCGACGCCGCTGGCGAGCACCAGGACGACGCTGTCGTAGCCGTAGAGGATGTTGTCGACCCAGGACTCCAGCCGCTCCGGCACACGGTCAAGCGCGACCTCGCCAAGCGGGCGGTTGAAGCGCAGGACCAGTTCGTGGCCGTCGCGCTGGGTTTCGGTGGCGACCGGGCCGGGCCAATGCAGGGCGAAACGGGCGGCGCGGTCCTCACGCACGGCTTCGAGGCGGGCGGAGGGCGTTTGGGCGTAGGCGGGGGTGGTGGCGAGGAGGGTTAGGGCGAGGGCGAGCCATAACAGTCTCTCTCCCGCCCCGGGAGAGGGAAGGGGCCCAAGCAAAGCTTGGGAAGGGTGAGGGGTGATGCAAGGAGCCATGCGGTTCGGGATTCTCGGAATGCCCCTCACCCTCCCCGCGCCTTCGGCGCGGGTCCCCTCCCTCTCCCGGGGCGGGAGAGGGATATCCTGCGCAGAGGCGCGAAAGAAATCACGGAAGGGCCAGGACACGGCGGGCCTCCGGCAGTCGTCCGTTTTCAATCAGCATCGATGCGTAGTCGGCCTTCAGTTGGCGGTCGGCCGGGCGGCGCTTGCGCAGGGACTCGAACAGCGCCACGGCGTCGTCGACCTTGCCCAGCCGGTTCAGCAAATTCGCTTCCGTCTGGACCGCCGCGTCGCCACGGCCGGCGCGGTGGCGCAGTTGGGACAGGGCGGTGCGGTAGAACGGAACCGCCGCGGCCGGACGCTTCAGCGCGGTCAGCGCCTCGCCCAGGAAATAGTAGGCTTCGTAATCGTCGGGGCCGGAGGCGGCGTAGCGCCGCAGCAGCCGTTCGGCGTCGGCGAGGCGGTTCTCGTCATAGGCCAGCATGCCGAGCTGGCGCAGCGCGTCGGCATCGTCGGGTTTGCGCGTCAGCAGTGCGGTCCAGGCCTGGGCGGCGGCGGCGCGCTGCCCGGTCTGCTCGGCAAGACGGGCGTAGCGGCGCAGGCGGTCGGGGGCGGCTTCCTCGGGCACCGCGGTGCGCAGGGCCTGGGCCAACTCCTTGCCCTTGCCGGCCGCCGCCAGCGCCTCAATATAGGGAGCCTTCAGCGCCGGTTGGGCCGGGGCGGCGTCCTGGCCGCCAAGCCCTGCGATGACGCGGCGCCCGCCACCATACTCGGCGAGACGGTCGTACCATGCCGCCTGTTCGGCCGGGCTGGACGCCGCCTTGGCCCGCGCCTCGATCCAGTCCAGACCGGCGGCGGGCGGGCGCGGTCCCCAAAGATAGGCGAGCTGCCGGAAATCCTCACTCTGCGGCCCCTGTCCGGCCGCCAGCCGCTGCAGGGCCTGCTCCGCCCCCGCCTTGTCGCCGAGCGCCAGCAGGGACGATGCCGGCTCCCGCCGCTTGTCGGCGGGCAGGCGGTCGTCGGTGGCGCGCGCCAGCAGATAGCGGCGCAGGTCGGCCTTGCGGCCCAACTTCGTCAGCGTGTCGCGGTAAAGCGCATCCTCCGCCTCGGCCAGCGGGGCGGCGGCGGCCCGGCTCTGCAGCAGGGCGGCGAGGTCGGGCAGCGCATTAGCCTTGACCGCCGCATCGGCATAAACGCCAAGCCAGTCACCGCCCTGGCTCGCCGCCCAGCCACGCAGCAGCGGCAGGGCGGCGCGATAGGCCTTGTGGTCGAGCAGCATGGTGACGATGGCCTGCTGGTCCGCATCGGACAGGTTGCCCTTCGCCAGCTTGGCGGTCAGGTAACGGGTCAGTTCCTCCGACCGGCCGGCGCCGGCCAGCGCGGCGATATAGGCGGCCTCCACCTCCGTGCCGCCATCCGCCAGCAGCGGGGCCAGCAGCGGCAGCGCCTCGGCCGGTTTGCCGGTGGCGGTCAGGGCATTGGCCAGCGCCAGACGGCTGCGTGGCGAGGGGTCGAGCGCGAAGGCGCGCTGCGAGGCGGCAAGGGCCAGCGCCGCCGCCGGCGGAGAATTGGTCGCGCGCTCGGCGGCGCTGCCGGCGATGTCCTGCAACAAGACGGCCGAAAGCTTGGGCTGCCCGGCCAACCACTCGGCGACAGCGGCAGGATCGCCGGCTTTGGCCGCCAGCCGCGCCCAACCCTGCCCAGCGGCTGGCGACGGCATGGCCTGCCGCCTCGCCTCGAACCAAGCAAGCCCGGCCGGCGCGCGGTCGAGGTCGATGAACAGGGCGGCAAGCTCCTCCAACTGCTCGTCGGGAATGCCGCCGGACAGCGGCAGCCGGTCGAAGGCGGCGGTCGCCGCGCCATGGCGGCCGGCGCGGTCGAGGATGCGGATGGCAGCGAGTTGGTCGCCAGGAGTCAAAGTGCCGCCAGCAAGGCCGCGCTCCGCCCACCCCGCGGCAGCGGCAGGATCGCCGCGGCCGAGCGCGATGTTGGCGGCCAGCAGCGGATAATCGTCCAGGAATTCGTCGCCCAGCTCGCGATAGAGGCGGTCGGGAAAGCTGCGGTCACCCTCGCGCAACGCGCTTTCCGCCAGCCCCGCGAGGACCCAGTCGGGCACCAGATGCAGGTCGCGCCCCTTGGTCGCCGCCAGCGCCGGGCGAAGCATGCCGGCATTCACCTCCAGCGCCAGCAGCCGCCCGAACTGGACATCCTCGACCGGGCCGGGAAGCGCCGACAGGCGGGTCCGCGCCTCCTCCCGGCGGTCGGCGGCGATCAGCAGGTCGATGTAGGTCAGCTCCAGCGCCAGCACGGGATTGCGCCCCGTCACCTGCGGTTCGATCAGCCGCAGGCCAAGGTCGGGACGGGACGCCGCGGCAAGCTGGCTCGCCAGACCGATCATGTCGGCGACGGTGGGATTCTCGCCCAGCCAGCGCCGGGCACGGTCGAACGCCTCCTCCTCGCGGTCGAGGTCGATCAGCAGGCTCATCAGCAATTCGCGGCTGTCGGGCTGGATCTCGCCCTTGGCACGGTCGTCGGCGCGCAACAGCCAGTCCACCGCCCCGGTAGGATCGCCGCGGGCGGCCAGCAGTGCCGCCAGTTCCTGCGGAGCCTCGACATCCTCGGGACGCAGGGTGCAGTAGCGGGTCAGCGCCTCCACCTTCAACGCCATCCGGTTGCGGAAGCCGGCGGCATAGGCGAGATCGCGGTAGAGGTCGGCGCTGTGGCGCAGCTCCGCCAGGGCCTTCAGGTTTTCCAGATAGTCGCCGGGCCGCTGCGCATCCTGGTAGAGCCGGTTCAACAATTCCCGCGCTTCGACGGAGGACGGCTCGGCAGCGACGAACTCCTCGGTCAGGGCGATGGCGCGCTCGACGTCGCCCTGGGCCAGCGACAGGCGGGTCAGCGGCATCACCGTGGTGCCGCTGCGGTCGCCGGCGGCATAGCGCTGCTCGTAGACCGCGCGGGCGCTGTCGTAGTCGCGGTCGCGGAACTTCTGCAGGGCAAGCTCGCCGCTGTGCGGGATCAGCAGCAGGCTGGCGCCGATGCCCACGAGCAGCACCAGCAGAACGACGAGGATGTTCGCGCGCATCGCCGCCCTACCCCGCCGTGCCGCCGGAAGCGCCACCGGTCGGGCGGATCCGCAGCAGCAGCGGCGCGATGGCGGACACCGGCACCGTCAGCGCCAGCCGGCCGTCGGCATCCGCATCGGCGGTGCCGGACCACAGCCGGGCTCCGTCGCGCTCCGCCGTGACCGTCCAGCGGCCGGAGCGCGGCACATGCCAGACCATGGCGCCCTCGCCGTAGCCGGTGGCGGCGACGCGGAAACCCTGCCCTTCTGCGGCAAGCGCGGAAAAGGCCCAGCGCCCGTGGACCAGATAGGGCACTGCGGCCGGCGGGTCGCGGTCGGCGCGGTCTGTCTCCGTCAGCGCCACCACCGGTTCCACCACCACCGGGTCGAGCGCCACATAGAGACTGCCCTGGTTGTGGCGCTGGCCCAGCACGCCAATGGAGCGGGTGAAATCGATCGCGCTGGCGCTGGCATGGTCGAAGCGCAGCGTGTTCAACGCCCGGCGATCCAGCACGCGCCAGCGCCGCCCGACATCCGCCCCGCTTGGCAGCGGCTCGAACCGGGTGGTGTAGAAGCCTTCGGCGATGCGGGCGTAGGTGGAGGCGGCGATGGGCGCCAACTCCTGCCCACGGGCGGCGGTCAGCACGGAGACCAGCGCGTTCAGGCTGGCCGCCTTCTGGCCGCTGTACATGTGGTAATACACGTTAAAGGGCTTCAGCCGGATCGGGCTGCCGGCGTGCCGCATGGTGTTGATGAGATTGCGGTAGCCGTAGAAGCGGCCGGTCCACAGCTCGGTATAGGTGTTCTCGTTGCTGCCGGCGGCGTAGATCTGACGCTCTGCCCCCACCGGCAGGCCGACCGGCGGCAGGCCGGTGATGGAGGGGAAATCGGCATCGAAGCGGGCATCGCCGCCGTTGATGTTGACCCCGCCGGCCTTGCGCACCGCCGCCAGCGCCGCCTCGAACGGCGAGGTGTCGCCCGACCATTGCACCAGCACCGCCCGCTTGCCGGCCGGGGCCAGCCGGGTGAAGTAATCCAGCGCACCGCCGATCTCCTGGTCGAGGTCGAAGGGCTGCTGCAGATAGGCGCGCGGCACGGCGTAGCGGCCGATGTCCGACACCTCCCCCGCCTCCTCCGCCGCATGGTCGTCGGCCTTGCCGGGGCGATAGCTGCTGTCGCGGTTGAGGAAGGGAGCCTCGTTCTGCCGGCTGTAATCCTTGAAGAAGGACCACTGGAACGGGTGGGTCCAGGTGTGGCTGGACGGCTCCACCTGCGGCAGGGCGAACAGCTTCTTCGCCGCCTCCAGCGACTCCTGCGTGCCCTTCCAGGTCGGGTCGAGGTCGCCGACGATCGGGGCGACGCTGACCGGCAGGTCGGGAAACGGCTCGATGGCGGCGGTGCGCACCATGTCAGCGGACAGCACGCGGCGGGCGGCATAGGGCGCCACCTCCGTCACGTTGCGCCAGCCATCGCCGTCGATGTGGCTGAAATAGATGCGCCGGCCCGACAAGGTGGTGACGTCGGGCTTCGGCAGGTCGTCGGTGGCGAAACTGTCGCGGAAGAAGGCGAAGGGATCGACGATCCATTGCCGGCGGTTGTACTCGGCGTCGAAATAGCGGCCGTAGCCGTCGGTGACCAGACCGCCGGACGGGCCGGTGACCACCAGATGGCTGTCGCTGGCCGGATCGTCGCCGCGCCGCATCACCAGATGGGAGGCGAAGCGCTCGTCGGTCTTGCGGAACAGCGGATAGCCGGGCAGCACCCCCGACAGCGGCCGTTCGAAGCCGATCATGCCGTCGGCCAGCGCCGGCCGGGATTTGTAGGTCAGGTCGGAATAGCCGTCGTCGTCGCGCAGTCCGAAACGGGCGAAGAAGCGGTTGGCGACGGCCAGCGGCACCGGCTTTCCGCCGCGCTCCAGCCGCACCCCCGACTGGCCCAGGACGGCGAAGCGGACGCCGCGGTCCATCGCCCGTCCGGCCCAGGCGATGTAGGCGCCGACATCGGTGAAGGGCTCCCCCGCGAACCAGCTGACGACACCGCGCAGGTCGGGATAGCGCGACAGGTCGGGCAGCCCGTCGGCGACGTTCCAATAGACCACCGACAGGCCGAGATGGTTCAGCGGCAGCTCCACCATCGTGTGGATGCGGCTGAGACGGATCGTGCTTTCCTCACGCAAATCGACCAGCGCCAGGATGGTGCGCGGCACCGTCTGCTGGGCTGTCGTCGCTGTCGGCGGCGAGTCGGCGGCCAGGGTGGGAAGGGCGGTGCCGGGCAGAAGCAGGGCGAGGGCGAGGGCTGCTGCGCAGTGAAGGCGGTTCAGAGTTTGCTTCCCTCGGCCGTCATTCCCGCGAAGGCGGGAATCCATCCGATGCACAGGCGCAGCTAAGGAATCGCCTGGATCCCCGCCTTCGCGGGGATGACGGCCAATAATCGTCTTTATGAACTCGCAGCCCCTCACCGCGGCGGCTCCGGGATCAGGCGGTCGAGTTCGACCGTCGAGACGTAGGGGGAGAAGCCGTTGGCTCGCTGCAGATCGTAGATGGCCCGGATGCCCGCGGCATCGGCCGGATCCCAGTAATCCAGGGTATGGAGGGAGAGCCGCGGATTCAGCGCCCCAGCGGCCTTCAGCGCCTCGACCTGGAATCGGTAATCCTCGGCACTCTGGCGGTGCGGGCGCTTGGCGGCGAAATCCCAACCGGCATAGACGCTCTCGCCCAGCACATGGCTCAGCAGCGGGGCGGTCTGCGGCAGGATTTCATAGGCGCGGTTCTGCATCAGGCCGATGTCAGGCCAGTTGCGGCGGATGGCGCGCACCAGTGCCGCCGCCGCGTCGGTCATGCCGCGCCAGCGCTTCGCGTCGGTGCGCTCCAGATGCGGCGGATTGTCGAGCGTGTCGAGGAAGACTCCGTGAAAGCCCTGGTGCAGGATGGCGGGGACCAGTTCCTCCACCACCAGCTTGACCCAGCGGCGGTCGCGCACGTCGACATAGAAGCTGCCGGGCCAGTTGGGGTTTTCCTGGTCCAGGATGCCCCAGGCCTTCACCCGCTCGAACCAGGGGCGGTGCGTCTCGACCTCGCCCACGCTGAGATAGCCGAGCAGGGTCTTGCCGCGGTCGGCCAGTGGCGAAAGCGGCGGGTGGGCGCGGCTGTCCAGCACCAGAAGCCGATAGGGCTGAAAGGCGGACAACGGGGCCGCGTCGGCGTAATAGACCGCCCAGGGGGAGGCGGAAGCTTGACCGGAGTCCGCGGCCCGCAGGCCCCTGTTGGGCAGCGCCAGCAGCGCCGCACCCGACATCAGCCCCCCGGCGACAGCCCGCCGCCCGATCGAACCACCGGTCACGCCACCCCTATCCTTTGCTCAATGCTCTCTTGCTCAGCCAAGCCACGCCAGAGTCTGGCGCAGCCCATCCTCCAGCGGCGTGTCGCAGCTCATGCCGAAGGCGGCGACCAGACGGGACGGATCGCCGATGGACACCCGGATGTCGCCCGGCCGTGCCGGACCATGACGCCGGTCGAGCGGCCGGCCCGACAGCTCCGCCAGCACCTCCGCCAGCCGGTTGACCGAGGTCGGGCGGCCGGTGCAGACGTTGTAGACGGGCGCGCCGGACTGCGGACGGTCCATCGCCGCGGTCAGGTATCGCACCAAGTCCTTTACAAAGATGAAATCCCGCACCTGCTCGCCGTCACCGTTGATGGTGATCGGCTCCCCGCGGGCGATCTTGCCGGCGAAGATGGAAATGACGCCGGAATAGGGCGATTTCGGGTCCTGGCGCGGGCCATAGACGTTGAAGAAGCGGAAACCGGCGGTCGGCACGCCATGCACCCCGTCCGCCACCCGCGCATGCAGCTCGCAGCCCAGCTTGTCGGCGCCATAGGCCGACAGCGGGCGGGTCGCCGCATCCTCGGTCAGCGGCATGTTCGGGTTGTCGCCATAGACGGCGGCGGAGGAGGCGTAGATCACCGGGACCGGCCCGGCCGGGTTGGCGCAGCGGGCGGCATCGAAGACGGCGATGGTGCCGGACAGGTTGGCATGGTGGGTCTCCAGCCAGGCCTCGCGCGAGCGGTCGACAGAGGCGACGGCGGCCAGATGGAAGCAGCCATCCACGCCGGCCATCGCCGACCGAACCGCCTCGGCGTCGGCCACATCGCCGACGGTGACCGGCACGCCGTCCGGCAGGTTCTCGCGCTTACCGGTCGACAGATCGTCGAGCACCCGCGCCTCGTGCCCGGCCGCCAGCAGCCGCTCGATCAGGTGCGAGCCGATGAAGCCGCAGCCGCCGGTAACCAGATAACGCGCCATCGCCGCGGTTCCTCCGCTTTTGCGTGTGTTTCGGGTGATACGCGAAGCCGGAGCCGCCGGATCAGATCTCTGAACTCAGGCGGCGAGGAAGCCGGCGACCGCGGCCTGGAATTCCTTGGGCTTGATCGGCTTGGAGACATGGCCGTCGAAGCCGGCATCGGCCAGCCGGCGCTTGTCGGCGGGCGTGGCGAGATTGGTGACGGCAATGACCGTCGTGGCGGCGAGATCGCCATCGGCGCGGATCTGCCGGATCAGGTCCAGCCCGGACAGGCCGGGCATGACGATGTCCATCACCACCAGATCGGGCGCCATGTCGCGCATCAGGTCCAGCACGGAGGAGGCGTCGGACGCCTCGACGACGGTGAAGCCGCCTTCCTCCAGGCAGCGGACGAAGAGCTTGCGCATCAGCACATTGTCCTCGACCACCAGGATCGTCCGCGTCTTTTCGACCGTGTCCGCCATCTCGCCATCCGACCTTTGCGGCGTGAGCGGCATGGCCGGCGGCGGGCATGGCGCAACACGCGACCCTACGCTGCACATCCTTACCGGTATTCACGCATTTTTGGCTGTGTAACTCTTTCGATCAGCCGGGTCAAGCAGGCCGAAGGCGGGGCGCCCGTAAGCTGGCCCCGTGCGGGCTGGTCCGTTCGCCTGCTTCGCCGAAGCCATCGCCGAAGCCTTCGCCGAGGGCCGGCAACCCGGCCTGTTCGGCGAGCCGCGGGTGACTGTGCTGCTCCAGGGATCGTGGCTGATCCTGCACGCACGAAAAAAGCCGCCCTCCCCTGCGGGAGAGCGGCTTTTTTTACGGCAGACGACGTGCTTAGTGCTTCATTTCGCCCAGTTGCTTGCGGCTGTCGCCGCTCTTGTCCTTGATGATGGTGTCGTCCGGCTTGCCTTCGACTTCCAGGATGCCGATCAGGCCCTTGGTAGCGCGGCTGAGCGCATGGTCGACCAGGGCGTACTTGCCGGGATACTCGACCTTGAACTCCACCATGGTGGCGCCGCCGGGGGCGACGGTGACGGTCTGGATGCCCTTCGACGGCTCGCTCTCCAGGCCACCCAGGTTATAGACCTTGTCGAAGATCTCGCCGATGACGTGGAAGGAGGAGGTCAGGTTCGGACCGCCGACGCCGAAGAACAGGCGGACCGTCTCGCCGACCTTGGCCTTCAGCGGCTTGTCCTTGGTCAGCGCGCCGACGGTGCCGTTGAACACCAGATAGCTCGGACGCTCGTTGACGAGGCCGTCATAGTCGTCCTCGGCATTCGCCTGGTTCTTCGCCTTGGTGGCGTAGATTTCCTGCTGCATCACGTAGAATTCGTGATCGACCGGCGGCAGACCGGCTTCCGGCTCCACCACGATCAGGCCGTACATGCCCTTGGAGATGTGGTGGGCGACCATCGGCGTGGCGCAGTGATAAACGAAGACGCCCGGAGTCAGAGCCTTGAAGCTGAAGGACTTGGTCTGGCCGGGTTCCACCTGGGTGATCTGGCCGCCGCCGAGGAAGCCGGTCGCGGCGTGGAAGTCGACGGAGTGGTTCATCGTCGATTCCGGCGCGTTGGAGATCGAGACGTCCACCGTATCGCCAACCCGCACCCGCACCATCGGACCCGGAACCGTGTTGTTGAAGGTCCAGTAGGTATAGGTGGTGCCGTCGTCGAGGGTGGATTCGACTTCGGACGTGTTCAGCTGCACCTTGTGGGTCTTCGGCGCCCGCTTGCCGGCCTTCTCCGGCGCCGGGACGGCGGCCGGATCCTGGACGACGCTGACCGTGGGCTGCTTGACCTTCGGGTCGGCATAGAGCGTTTCAGCCGCCGAAGCGGCGCCGATACCGGACAGAAGCATCAGGGCGGCGGCACTGACAGTGACGAGAGAGAGCTTGGTCTTCATGGCGTCGTCTCGGTTGAGTGTTTCTTGTGAGGGAATATTCACCCCATCTCCGAGACCTCTGCTTGACCGCCGTCAAGTGGAAGAACTGGACGCTATTTTGTCGCAGCTATCCTTTATTTCCACACAAACTATGATGATTTCGCATATTAGGATTTCGGCCGAAACGCGACGCAGATTTTCGGGTCGGTTTCGATCCGCCCGGCGCCGATCAGGTCCAGGCAATAGGGGATCGCGGGAAACACCGCCATCAGGCAATCATGGATGGCCGACGGCTTGCCCGGCAGGTTGACGATCAGGCTGCGGCCGCGGATGCCGGCGGTCTGGCGCGACAGGATGGCGGTCGGCACGACCCGCAGGCTGACTGACCGCATCAGTTCGCCGAAGCCCGGCATCATCTTGTCGCAGACCCGCTCCGTCGCCTCCGGCGTCACGTCGCGCGGAGCCGGGCCGGTGCCGCCTGTGGTCACCACCAGATCACAGCCGGCGACGTCGCACAGCTCAGTCAGCGTGGCGGCGATCAGGTCCAACTCGTCCGGGATGACGCGCGCCTCCGCCACCCAGGGGGAGGCGACGATGCGCGTCAGCTCCTCCCGGATGGCCGGGCCGCCCTTGTCCTCGTAGACGCCACGGCTGGCGCGGTCGGAAATGGTGACGATTCCGATCTTCACGGGTCCGATCTGCACCGGTTCGCTCATGGTCGATGGTCCTTTTTCGGTCAGGCGGCGCAGGCGACCTGCCGGTAGAGCGCCGGCAGCGCCTTGGTCAGGTGGGAAACCTGCGGGAATATGGCATAGGCGCCGCGCCCGAACAGATAGGGGATGTAGTCGCGCGCCTGCGCATCGACGGTGATGGCGAAGACCGCCAGCCCGTCGCGCCGCGCCTCGCGGATCGCCTGCCGGGTGTCCTCGATGCCGTAGCGGCCTTCGTAATGGTCCACGTCGTTGGGCTTGCCGTCGGTCAGCAACACCAGCAGCCGGTGGCGGTTCGGCCGTTCGGCGAGCTGGGCAGTGACGTGGCGGATCGCCGCACCCATGCGGGTGTAATAGCCGGGCTTCAGCGCGCCGATGCGGCGGGTGACGGTGGCACCCAGCGGCTCCTCGAAATCCTTCAGCGTCTGCACCCGCACCCAGTCGCGTCGGCGCGAGGTGAAGGAATAGAGCGCATGGTCGTCGCCGCAGGCGGTCAGGCCGTGGGTCAGCGCCAGCAGCGCCTCCTTCTCCACATCCAGGACGCGGCGGCCCTCGATCCAGCCGTCGGTCGACAGCGAGCCGTCGACCAGCACCGCCACCGCCAGATCGCGGGCTGCGCTGCGCACCTGCTGATGCACGCGGTCGCTGCCGCAGCCGCCGGCCTGGAGATCGGCCCGGCTGCGCACCAGGGCGGCCAGATCCAGCTCGTCGCCGTCGGCCTGCCCGGTGAACAGCATGCGGCGCGGGCGCAGCGCTTCGAACTGGCGGCGGACCTGCCGGATGCGGCGCTGGGCGGCGGCGTCGGGCTGCCAGGACTCGCCGTCGGCCGGTGCCGTTTCGGCGATCACCCGGCAATGGTTGGGAAGATGGGCCTGCCGGCCATGGTCCCATTCCGGATAGCTCAGGGTCGCCACCAGCGGCGTGTCGTCCACCACCGGCGCGCCGAGGTCGAGGTCGAGTTTCAGCGTCGTCGAAGCCTTGCGCTGATGCGCGCCCACGGCGATCTCGTCGAGATCGTCGGCGGCCTTGCGGGCATTCTCCGCGTCGTCGTCATCGACCGCGCGCGGAATGTTCAGCGCCTCGGCGAGGCTCAGCATCTTTTCGAAGCGGTTGAGAATCAGCGGGTCGTTGCGCTGGATCTGATCGGTCTGGCGGCGGGTCGCGGCGCGGCGGCGCTGGTCGCCCTCGGCCGCCTGCCCGCCCTCGCCGGGGCTGTCGGTCGCGGCGGCGGCATCGCGCTCGGCACCCGGTGCGACGAGGCCCCACAGCGGCACCGGCAGCATTCGGGCATAGCCATAGGGGGCGGTGAAATCAGACAGCGGCACGGTCGGCGCAAGCATGCGCGCGCCCTCGCTGGTGACGGCACCGGCGCCAAGCAGCGCCATGGCGGCGCGCTCGACATCGGCCTCCACCGGCGGCAGGCGGCGGGCCGGCCGGGTGGCGGCGACGGCGCGGGCCAGTTCCTCGTGCATGCCGGACAGGCCGGGCCAGCGCATCAGCACCCGCACCGTGGTGGCCGCCGCGCTGCGCAGGGCCTGCAAGTCGGCCTGCAGCGGGTCGGCGGGAGCCGGTTCGGCTTCGGCATGGGCGAAGAAGGCGGCCAGCCATTCATAGAGCCGCTCGTTCAGCGCCGAATCGGGGAACAGGTCGATGGTCGTCGGCAGCTGGAGCACATTGCCGTCGAGCGCCGCCCGCTCCACCCGCTCCTCCCCCAGCCCGATGCGGCCGAGCAGCGACAGCCGGTGCCCGGACACCGCCGCGGTCCCGGCAGCGAGCCGCACCCCGCGGTCGCCGCCCAGCGCCCGGAAGAACACCGCCAGCCGCGGACGCATGGTTTCCAGCGTCACCGCGGCGTCCGGATGATGCGGGTAGCTCGACCGTCCGCCGATCAGGCGGTGCCACAAACGGCCGACGGTCTCTTCCGGCTCGAAGAACTCCAGCATCGCGCACGCACTCCCAAATACTGGCCCAAAACCACAGCCCCTATCGGCCGTCATTCCCGCGAAGGCGGGAATCCATGCTTTTCCATCGGACGAGCGCTGGGGAGATGCCCGGATCCCCGCCTTCGCGGGGATGACGGCCGCAAAGGTGGAGAACCGGTTCCGTAATCCGCGCTGCCGGCCACCCTACCCCAGCGTGACCTCGGCGACGCGCAGCAGGGCGGCGCGGATGTCCGGATCGTCGGTCAGCGGTTCGATCAGGGCGGCGCGGATGGCACGTTCGGGCTTCATGCCGGAGCGGATCAGCGTGGCGCAGTAGATCAGCAGGCGGGTCGACACGCCTTCTTCCAGATCCTGGCCCTTCAGGGCGCGCAGGGCATTGGCGAGCCGCACCAGCGGGACGACGCGGTTTTCGGGCAGGCCGCTTTCGGTGGCGACGATGGGGATCTCGCGCTCGGGCGCGGGGAAATCGAACTCGACGGCCAGGAAGCGCTGGCGGGTGCTGGGCTTCAGCGCCTTCAGCACATTCTGGTAGCCGGGGTTGTAGGACACCACCAGCATGAAGCCCGGAGGCGCTTCCAGCGTTTCGCCGGTGCGGTCAAGCGGCAGGATGCGGCGGTCGTCGGTCAGCGGGTGCAGCACGACGGTGACGTCCTTGCGCGCCTCCACCACCTCATCGAGATAGCAGATCGCGCCTTCGCGGACGGCACGGGTGAGAGGCCCGTCAGCCCAGACGGTGTCGCCGCCCTTCAGCAGATAGCGGCCGGTCAGGTCGGCGGCGGTCAGGTCGTCGTGGCAGGAAACGGTGTAGAGCGGGCGGCCGAGCTTGGCGGCCATATGGGCGACGAAGCGGGTCTTGCCGCAGCCGGTCGGCCCCTTCAGCAAAAGCGGCAGGCGGTGGTTGTAGGCATGCTCGAACAGCGCGCACTCGTCGCCCGTCGGCTGATAGTAGGGCAGATCGGCGCTGTTGGCGGCATCGGCGGTTTCAGGCACGACGGCAAGAGGGGCGGCGCTGCGGATCATCGCAAAGACTCCTGAAAAACGGACGGCCCCCGCCGCGGATACGGACGGGGGCCGGAGGTTCGAGGCTTACTCGGCCGCCTGGAGGCCGCCGGCGACGGCAACCGGACGCTCTTCACGGGCCGGGCCGAAGATGGCGTAGAGGTAGACCACCACGCCGATCCCGACGGCGACGCCGCCGCCCAGACGCAGCCAGTAGAACATGGCGATCTGTTCCTGGACCTCCATGTAGCCCATGCCCATCACGCGCTGCAGGTGGGTCTGCACGATGCCGGCGGCGGTCAGGGCGAAGGTCATGAAGGCCATGCCGCCGCTCATCAGCCAGAAGCTCCAGATGTTGAGCGTCTGGTTGTAGGGCGCCCGGCCGCGCAGGTAGGGCATGGCGTAGGTGATGATGGCGAGGTTGATCATCGCATAGGCGCCGTAGAAGGCGAGGTGCCCGTGCGCCGCGGTCACCTGGGTGCCGTGGGTGTAGTAGTTGATCGGGGCCAGCGTGTGCAGGAAGCCCCACAGCCCGGCGCCGAAGAAGGCGAAGACCGCGCAGCCCAGCGACCACAGCATCGCCGCCTTGTTCGGGTGACGACGGCCGCTCTTCCAAACCATCAGGAAGGCGAAGACGACCATGGTGAAGAAGGGGGCGACTTCCAGCGTGGAGAACAGCGAACCGATCCACTGCCAGTAGCCGGGCGTGCCGATCCAGTAATAGTGGTGGCCGGTGCCGAGGATGCCGCTGAACAGGGCCAGGCCGACCATGGCGTACAGCCACTTCTCGACCACTTCACGGTCGACGCCGGTCATCTTGATCATCAGGAAGGCGAGGATGGAGGCCAGCACCAGTTCCCACACGCCCTCGACCCACAGATGGACGACGTACCACCAGTACATCTTGTCCAGCGACAGGTTGCCCGGGTTGTAGAAGGAGAACAGGAAGAAGATGGCGATGCCCCACATGCCCACCAGCAGGATGTTGGTGATGACCGTGCGGCGGCCCTTCAGCACCGTCAGCGTGATGTTGTAGAGGAACATCAGCGCGACGACGACGATGGCGGCCTTGATCCACAGGGGCTGTTCCAGGAACTCGCGCCCTTCATGGATGCGGAAGACATAGCCGACGACGGCGGCCAGCGCGCCGAAGACGAACAGGCCAAGCTGGATCAACGCCAGTTTCGGGCTGTGCAGTTCGGTTTCAGCCTCTTCCGGGACCAGGTAATAGGCGGCGCCGAAGAAGCCGATCAGCAGCCAGACGATCAGCGCGTTGGTATGGATCATCCGGATGATGTTGAAGGGCAGCAGCTCCGACAACGTGTTGGGCAGAACATAGACGGTGCCGGCCAGGAGACCCACCAGGATCTGCACACCGAACAGCCCCATGGCCGCCGCGAAGTAATAGAGGGCGACTTTTTGTGATTCGTACTTCATGACGAAAATCTCCTCAGCCCGACAGCTTGGGCGGCCAGTTCTGGGTGTTGATGCGGCTGGTCCATTCCAGGAAGGCGGCGAGATCCTCGACCTCCTTCTCAGACAGGTTGAACTGCGGCATCTGGCGCCGGCCTTCGATCCCGGAGGGCTGGGCCGCCATCCAGGCCTTCAGTGCCATCACCGCACCTTCGGGGTCCTTGTCGCCGCCGTAACGCAGCCAGACGTTGCCCAGCTCGGGTGCGAAATAAGCGCCCTCGCCCAGCAGCGTGTGGCAGTTGATGCAGGAATTCTTTTCCCACACATGCTTGCCGCGGACGACCGCTTCGGTCAGCCCCTTCTTGTCGGTGCTGGTGTTGACGATGTAGTTGTGGCTAAGCGCGGTCATCGTGACAAATGTCGCAAAGAAAAATAGCGATCCGCCATAGAAGATGTTGCGCGCGGCCGCCTTGGTAAAGCGTTCGGTCATCGCTTGGGATCCCTGGAAGTCTCGATCTGTCGGTCGAGTGGGGTCGGTTCGGGAGGCGTTGGTTGCGCGAAGCCGCAGTCTGGAAGCAGGGGCCGGAAGACGGGCGTCGCAGCGTCTTACCGCCACGGGTCGGACGAATAATTGACCGTGGAAGGAGGGCATTCCTTGACCGAGGTCAAGCCGAATGGGGGATGGCGGACATATCATTCGCATACGTGATGACAAGGTTTGGACACGGGATTTGGAAATGGCCGACATCGAGATGACGGACCTGGAAATGGCGGGCCCGGACGAAAGGGCGAGCGGCCTTGCCGCCCTGCCCGGCAACCTGATGATGTGGATTCTGATTTTCAGCGAACTCGCGGTGTTCGGCGCAGCCTTCATCGGCTTCGCCGTCGCCCGCGTGCTGGACCCGGCGACCTTCGCCGCGGGTCAGGCCCATCTGAACGGCACGGCGGGCGCGCTGAACACCATGGTGCTGGTCACCAGCGGCTATCTGGCCGCCCGCGGCGTCGCCGCCGGCCGGCGCGGCGCGGTGGCGCAGGCCCGCCGGGCGATGATGATCGCGGCGGCGGTGGGATCGGTGTTCCTGGCGGTGAAGGCGATGGAATATTCGGCCACGCTGGGCGCCGGCCTGACCATCGACACCAACACCTTCTTCACCCTCTATTTCCTGCTGACCGGCTTCCACGCCCTGCATGTGGTGCTGGGGATCGTCATCCTGCTGCTGGTCAGCCGGTCCGGCCCCGACACGCTGGTCGAGAATCTGGAGACGGGCGCGGCCTTCTGGCACATGGTCGATCTGGTCTGGGTGATCCTCTATCCGCTCGTCTATCTTATCCGCTGAGGAGACCCGTCATGACGTTTCTCAAGAAGATCGACCGGCTGACGCTGTCCTGGCTGGTGCTGATCGGCCTGACCCTCGTCACCCTTCTGTTCGCCCGCCATGGCGATGCGGGCGGCAGTGTCGGCATCGCCGGGGCGGCGCTGCTGCTGGCGTTGGCGGTGACGAAGGGGCGGGAAATCCTTCTGCATTACCTGGAACTGGACCAGGCCGGCCCTGGCTGGCGGCTGGCGATGACCGGCTGGCTGGTGTTGCTGTGCGGGGTCATCCTGCTGGTCACCGCGGCCGGCGCGCTGGGCTGGATCGGCCCGCACTGAGTCCCATCGAATAAGGAAAGCCGGGAATGACCGAAGCCAAGCTGGGCCTGATCCTGACCAGCGTCGCCGTTACCGTGGTGGCGGTGGCGCTCTACCGCCAGCGCGCGCTGGGACGCAACGGGCTGGTGACGGTGATCGCCGCCACCGCCGCCATCTTCGCCGCGATGTTCTTCACCCAGTGATCCCGCTCACGCCGCCAGAAGCGTCGCCACCAGTTCGGAGTCCGGGTCCGTCAGATCGTCGATGACGTCGAAGTGGTGTCGCCCCTCGGCCAGCCGCAGAGCGGTCGCCACCCCCAGCCCGAGCCAGACGTTGGCAAGCAGTTCCGACTGACGGACGAACTCCGGCCGTTCGGCGGCCCCCACCCAGCAGGTGATGCCGGTGCCCGGCCGGGGACGCAGCAGGGCCGGGCTTTCCGCCGCGGCCTCCGCCTCGTCGAGCCGCAGCGTGCTGTTCATGCCGGTGTTCAGCAGCGGCCGCAGGTCGTGCAGGCCGCTGATCGAGACGACATGCCCGACCCGATCCCGGACCTCTTCCGACAGCGGGGCGTCGGCGCAGGCGAGCCGGCTGACCAGATGACCGCCGGCGGAATGGCCGGTCAGGCGTAGCGGCCCGGCCTGTGCCCTTGCGATGGTTTCCACCGCCCGCGCCACCTGTCGGGTGATGCCGGCGATGCGGTTTTCCGGACAGAGCGTGTAGCCGGGCATGGCGACCGCCCAGCCGCGCGCGAGCGGCCCGGCGGCCAGATGCGACCAGCGCCCCTTGTCGAAGGCCATCCAGTAGCCGCCATGGACGAAGACCACGGTTCCCTTGGCCGGCCCCTCCGGCCGGAACAGGTCGTAGCGTTCCCGCTCCCCCTCGCCATAGGGCAGGTCCAGCTCCGCCCGGCCGACGCCGGCAATCTCCGCCCGGAAGGCGGCGGCCCGCTCCGCCCATCGCGCGGGGTAGGTGTCGCCGCCGGGAATGTAGGCGCTGTTGCTGTAGGCGTCGTCCCAGTCCACGATCCTGTGCAAACCCGTCAAAGCACCGTCCTCACCCGCCAGAGTTCCGGGAAAAGCTCCACCGCCAGCATGTTGCGCAGGTAGGACACGCCGCCGGTCCCGCCGGTGCCGCGCTTGAAGCCGATCACCCGCTCCACCGTCGTGACGTGGTTGAAGCGCCAGCGGCGGAAGTAATCCTCGAAATCCACCAGCTTCTCGGCAAGTTCGTAGAGCGGCCAATGGGTTTCGGGCGACTGGTAGATCACCCGCCAAGCCTCGGTCACGCCGTCATTGGGCTGATGGGTCTGCGAGACGTCGCGCTCCAGAACCTCCGCCGGGACGGGAATGCCGTTGCGGGCGAGCAGGCGCAACGCCTCGTCATACAGGCTGGGGCGGGACAGTTCCTGTTCCAGCAGGGCATGGATTTCCGGACGGTGGGCGTGGGGCCGCAGCATCGCCGGATTGCGGTTGCCCAGCAGGAATTCGATCTCCCGGTACTGGTAGGACTGGAAGCCGGAGGACTGGCCGAGATCGTCGCGGAAACGGGTGTATTCGCTGGGCGTCATCGTGCGCAGCACGTCCCAGGCCGAGTTCAGCTGTTCGAAGATGCGGGCGACGCGGGCCAGCATCTTGAAGGCGGGCGACAGCCGGTCCTCGCGGATCGCCTCGCGGGCGGCGCGGATCTCGTAGACGGCCAGCCGCATCCACAGCTCCGACGTCTGGTGCTGGATGATGAACAGCATCTCGTCATGGGCGGTGGAACGCGGGAGCTGCGCCCCCAGGATGCGGTCAAGCTGCAGATAGTCGCCGTAGGACATCCGCCCGTCGAACGCCATCTGCGCGCCTTCGGACGCCGGATCGTAAGGTCCCCTCTTGTCCTGCCCACTCATGTTACGATCGCCTTCTTGTGGTATTCGGGCCGGTCCCAAAGCCCGCCGTCCATAACCTGCTTCAGAGTCGCGACGGCGCCGCGCACCTCCGACTCGCCGATGTAGAGCGGGGTGAAGCCGAAGCGCAGCACGTCGGGCGCGCGGAAGTCGCCGATCACGCCGCGGTCGATCAGCGCCTGCATGATGGCGTAGCCCTGGGGATGGCGGAACGACACCTGGCTGCCGCGCCGGGTGCCGTCGCGCGGGGAGGCCAATTCCAGCATCGGGCATTGCGCCTCGACCAGCTCGATGAACAGGTCGCCCAGCGCGACGGAGGCGCGGCGGATGTCGGCCATGTCGACATCGTCCCAGACATCCAGCGCGGCGTCGAGCGCGGCCAGCGCGATCACCGGCGGGGTGCCGACGCGCATCCGCTCCACCCCGGCACCGGGGCGGTAGGAGGGGTCGAAGGCAAAGGGCGCCTCGTGCCCCATCCAGCCGGACAGCGCTGGCCGCGCGGTTTCCGCATGCTGCGGGGCGACATAGATGAAGGCCGGAGCGCCCGGCCCGCCATTCAGATACTTGTAGGTGCAGCCGACGGCGAAATCGGCCCCGGCGCCGGCCAGATCGACCGGCAGCGCACCGGCGGAATGGGCGAGATCCCACACCGTCACCACCCCGGCCGCATGGGCCTTGGCGGTCAGCGCCGCCATGTCGTGCAGGCGGCCGGTCCGGTAATCGACCTGGGTCAGCATCAGCACGGCGACATCCTCGCCGATCGCGGCCTCGACCTCCTCCGGCGCCACCACCTTCAGGACATGACCGCGGCCCAGCGTTTCGATCAGCCCCTCGGCCATGTAGAGGTCGGTGGGGAAATTGCCGCTATCGGACAGGATCACCCGGCCGTCCGGCCGCATCGCCAGCGCGGCGGCGAGCGCCTGATAGACCTTGATCGACAGGGTATCGCCGACCACGACGCTGCCCTCCGGCGCGCCGATCAGCCGGGCGATGCGGTCGCCGAGTTTACGTGGCTGCACCATCCAGCCGGCGCTGTTCCAGCCGCGGATCAGCTGGCCGCCCCATTCATCGGCCAGGGTGCGGGCCACCCGCTCCTCGGCACCGATCGGCAGCGGCCCCAGCGAGTTGCCGTCGAGATAGATCACCCCGTCGGGAAGGCGGAAGCGGGCGCGGGTCTTGTGAAAATCGGTCATCGATCTGACTGCTCCTTCCCGGTGAAGGATGCCCGGCAATCGCTGGCTTTGCAAATTGTCGCGATGCTTAAGCGTATCAGACGATATGAATTCTCCATTGTCCCGGATGCCGCGAAAGTGGAGGATCGCACCGGCCGGAATGCCCGGCCGCCATCACCGCCACTACGGACCGGACGCACCGCCATGTTCAACGCGCTTTCCCGCCAGCCCGACGACGCCCTGCTCGCCCTGATCGGGCTGTACAAGCAGGATCCGCGGCCGGGCAAGGTCGATCTCGGCGTCGGGGTCTACCGTGACGAGGAGGGGCGCACCCCGGTGTTCCGCGCGGTCAAGGCGGCGGAACGGCTGCTGCTGGAGGGGCAGGACAGCAAGTCCTATCTGGGGCTGGAAGGCGACGCGGGGTATCTGGAGCGGCTGTGGTCGCTGGTGGGCGGCGCGGCCGGGACGAAGGTCACCGCCGCCGGCGTGCAGACCCCCGGCGGATCGGGTGCGCTGCGACTGGCCGCCGACCTCGTCCTGCGCGGCGGGTCGAAGCGCGTGCTGGTCGGCCAGCCGACCTGGCCCAACCATGTCGGCATCTTCGCCGCCGCCGGCCTTGAGGTGGTGAGCCATCCCTTCTTCGACACCGCCAGCCAGACCGTGCTGTTCGACCGCATGGTCGCGGCGTTCGAGGCGGCGCAGCCCGGCGACGTCGCCCTGCTGCACGGCAGCTGCCACAACCCGACCGGCGCGCCGCTGTCGCTCGACCAGTGGAAGACGATCGCGGCGGTGCTGGAGACGCGCGGCGTGCTGCCGCTGGTCGATCTCGCCTATCAGGGCTTCGGCCGCGGGCTGGACGAGGATGCGGAGGGGCTGCGTTACCTGATCGGCGCCCTGCCGGAAACGCTGGTCGCGGTGTCGTCGTCCAAGTCCTTCGGCCTCTACCGCGAGCGTACCGGCGCCATCTTCGCCGTCGCCGCGGCGCCGGCCGCTGCCGATCTCGCCAAGTCCAACCTGATGGCGCTGGCCCGCACCAGCTACTCCATGCCGCCCGACCATGGCGCCGCCGTGGTCCGCACCATTCTGAGCGACGCCGCCCTGACCGCCGACTGGACCGCCGAGCTGGACGGCATGCGCGCCCGCATCACCGGCATCCGCCGCAAGCTGGCCGCCGGGCTGGCCGGCGCCTTCCCCGCCCTCACGGCGGTGGCGGAGCAGGAGGGCATGTTCTCCCTGCTGCCGCTGACCGAGGCGGAGGTGCTGCGCCTGCGCGCCGACCATGCCATCTACATGCCGACCTCCGGCCGCATCAACATCGCCGGCCTGAAGACGGCCGAGGTGGACGATGTGGTGGCGAAGTTCGTAGCTCTTCGTTGAAGTGAGGACGGACGACGATGGCCGCGACCCTCCAGGCCCCGCCCGCCGCGGTGGAGCGTCACCAGCTGTATGAAGACGCGCTCGCCATGCTGATGGGCACGCTGTTCATCGCGCTGGGCATGCTGATCTATTCCAAGACGATGCTGCTGACCGGCAGCACCGCCGGCTTGGCACTGCTGCTGAGCTACATCACCAAGGTTCAGTTCGGCATCATCTTCTTCGCGATCAACCTGCCCTTCTATTGGCTGGCCTGGAAGCGGCTGGGCTGGCAGTTCACCGCGCGTACCTTCATCGCCGTGGCGCTGGTGACCTTGTTCTCCCGCCTGACCGACCAGTGGGTGGGCTTCACCCATCTGGACCCCGTCTATGCGACGGTGGTGGGCAGCGGGCTTTGCGGCACCGGCCTCTTGATGCTGTTCCGCCACCGCACCGGCCTGGGCGGCGTCAACATCCTGGCGATCTACCTGCAGGAGACCTACGGCATCCGCGCCGGCTATTTCCAGCTGGGCGTCGACCTCGCCATCCTGGGCGGCGCCTTCTTCGTGCTGGCGCCGGACCGGCTGCTGCTGTCGATCCTGGGGGCCGTCATCGTCAACATCACGCTGGCGATCAACCACAAGCCGGGGCGTTATCTCGGCATCAGCTGAGGCGTGACCGCTGCGGACGCCTGGAGTCAACCTCCGCAATCTTCTCGGCCGTCATCCCCGCGAAGGCGGGGATCCAGGCTTTTCCGGAATGAAGCCATTGGGAAAGCTGGATTCCCGCCTTCGCGGGAATGACGGCCGAGAAAGGTTCTTAACGTAACTGAGAACTCTCAACGCCCGCAGCAGGCCTTGTGCTTGCGCCCCGAGCCGCAGGGGCAGGGATCGTTGCGGCCGACCTTCACCACGCGGCGCGGCGGGTCCTTCGGGTTCAGGACGCTGTCGACATAGAGCCAGCGGCCATCGACCCGGCGGAAGCGCGACCGTTCGTGCAGCGGCCACTCCTCCCCGTCGCGGTGGAAGGTCAGGAAGAACTCGACCATGCCGTCGTCGCCGGTCTCCTCCGTCTTCATGACGGTCAAAGGCCCCCACTCGCATTCCTGCGCCACCCGTTCGGCATCGGCCCGGCTAAAGGCGGCGTGGGTTTCCGGGGCGCAGCTGCGCTCGATATGGTCGATGTCATGGCGGACGAAGGCGGTGTAGCGCGACCGCATCAGCGCTTCGGCCGAGGGGGCGGGCTGCCCGGCCAGGATCGGGCCGCAGCAGCGGTCGAATGCAAGACCCGAACCGCAGGGGCAGGCGGACATCACGATACGGTTCCTTCCATAAGCAGCAGGTAACGGCCGGCGGCACGGTGCCTGCCGAAACTTAACGCCGTCTCAACAATTCCCAACGGATCCTTTGATCCGGGGCGGCGATATTGACGCTTGGCATGGACATCGTCCAGAACGGTGAGCCCTGCAAAAAGGGTATGGCGCAAACGGGGTGTGGCGATGAGCGCGGGAGTCGGCAGCAAGGTGATCGGCAGTACGATGACCGCGACGGGCGAGCGGCGGCGGCTCAGCCTGCTTTTCAGGTCCCTGTCCGGCCGCCATGCCGATGTGGCGACGATGCGGCTGCCCACCCCCCGCGCCGTCCTGCTGCGGCTGGCCGGCGCCGCCCTGTTCCTGGCGCTGGCGGTCGGCGGCATCGCCTTTCTGGTCGAAGTCGAGATTGCCGATGGCCGTGTGGTTGAACTGGCGCGGGAGGAATCGGCGGCTTTCCTGACCGAAGCCCGCTCCTCGCTCGCGGCCGGCGCCGCCGATTCGGATTTGGAGTCGTCGCTCCAGCGCTTCATGGCCAGCCGCAACGGGCTGTACCTGAACCATGGCGACGGCCATTTCATCGTCGCGGAGCTTTATGCACCCGATCAGCGGAAGACGGCCGAATATGTCGCACCCGGTGCGGAATGGGCGGAACAGCGGCTGTCTTCCACCCGGCACGGCTTCCCCGCCGACGGTGACGCGATCTACGACCGCTTCACGCTGGACGGCCATATCTTCATCCAGACGATGGAGCCGCTGCTCGATTCCGATGGCCGGCTGCTCGGCTATTTCGAAAGCGTCTTCCAGCTTTCGGCCCGCCGCTCGCACGAGATCCTGCGCGACACCGCAACGGTGGTCGCCGTGTCGTCGCTGTCGGTGCTGGGAACGGCACTCGTCCTGCTGCCGATCTTCGGGGCCTACAACCGGGGCATCCTGCGGCTGTCGCGCGGCCTGCTCGACGCCAACATCGGCATGCTGACCGCGCTGGGCAGCGCCATCGCCAAGCGCGACAGCGACACCAACGCCCACAATTACCGGGTGACGGTCCTGGCCATCCGTCTGGCCGAGGCGCTGGGACTGGAGGAGGCGGCGATCCGGCAGTTGGTGAAGGGCGCCTTCCTGCACGATGTCGGCAAGATCGCCATTCCCGACAGCATCCTGCTGAAACCCGGCAAGTTGGATGCCGAGGAGTTCGCGGTGATGAAGACCCATGTCGTCCATGGGCTGGACATCGTCGGCTCGTCCGACTGGCTGGCCGATGCGGCCGACGTGGTCGGCGGCCATCACGAGAAGTTCGACGGATCGGGCTATCCGCGCGGGCTGCAGGGGGACGCGATTCCGATTTCCGCCCGCATCTTCGCCGTCGCCGACGTGTTCGATGCCCTGACCTCCCGCCGCCCCTACAAGGAGCCGATGTCCTACGCCACCACCATGGGCATCCTCGCCGACGGGGCCGGCAAGCATTTCGACCCGGACGTGCTCGCCCGCTTCACCGCCATCGCCGCCGGCCTGCACGAACGGCTGACCGAGATGGGCGACGACGGGGTGCGGGAGGAGCTGAGCAGACTGGTGATGCGCTATTTCAAGCTGGCCTGAGCCGGCTTAAGCGCTGAGGCCGCGCAGGAACAGGTCCACCGCCTTGTCGACGAAGGCGTGGCGCTCCTCCTCCGTCGGTGCCGGACACAGACCCAGCACGAGCTGGCAATAGGCGCCGCCCTGCATGGCGGCCAGGAACTGCCGGGCGACGAAGGCGGGATCGTCGGTGGCGATCACCCCGCGCTCGGCCAGCCGGGTGAACAGGGCGACGAAGTTGGCGATCCCCTGCTCCGGCCCCGCCTGGAAATAGAGCCGGGCAGCGAGCGGCATCCGCGTCGCCTCCCCCACCACCGCCTGATGGACACGGATCGCCGCATCCGACCACAGCAGGTCGGTGAAGCGGCGGCCGACCTGGATCAGGACGTCGCGCAACGGCATCCCATCGAACATCTCCGCCGAAAAGCGCAGGCCGCGCCGTTCGCATTCGGCGGAGATCACCGCGGTGTAAAGCTCCTCCTTCGACGGAAAGCGGGTGTAAAGGGTGGTCTTGGACACCCGCGCCTGCTGCGCCACCTGATCCATCGACGTGGCGGCATAGCCAAGCTCGAGAAACACCTCCCGCGCGGCGGCGACGATCTGTTCCGCCTTCGCATCATGGGACACGGGCGGATGAGACGCTTTTTGCTCCGATGACTGCACTGAACTGTACCGTTCACTCTTGACGTGGGATGGGTGCCGGAGTAGGACGGTAACAGTACGATACAGTCCAGTCCAGTGGGGAGACGTGGTATGGCCCGATTCCGCGAAAGGCGGCTTGCGTCCGCCGTGATGGCGACAACGGCGCTGCTGACGGTGGCGGGCCTGCTCGCCGGCTGCAATGAAACGCAGTCCGCCTCCACTCCGGCGGAAGGAGAGGTGCGGCCGGTCCGCGTCGCCACCGTGGCACTGGAACCGCTGGTCGACAGCGTGCGCTACCCGGCGGTGATCCGCCCGCGGGTGGAGGCCGATGTCGGATTCCGCGTCGGCGGCAAGGTGACCGCCCGGCTGGTGGAGGTCGGAACCCGCATCGAACCCGGCATGCCGCTGGCCCGGCTGGACCCGACCGACCTGCAATTGCAGATTCGCGCCGCCCAGGCGCAGTTGGCCTCGGCCCAGGCCGACGCGGCCAACGCCCGCAGCGATTTCCAGCGCTATGCCAGCCTGCGCCAGGGCGAATGGACGACGCGCCAGGAATACGACCGCCGCAAGACCACGCTGGACAAGGCCGACTCCAAGGTGCGGGAGCAGGAGGCGCAGCTGCGCGTCCTCACCAACTCCGCCCAATATGCCACGCTGGTGGCGGACGAAGCCGGCATCGTCACCGCGACGCTGATCGAACCGGGACAGGTGGTGGCCGCCGGCCAGACCGCCCTGCGCGTCGCCCGGCTGGGCGCGCTCGAAGCTGTGGCGAACATCCCCGAGCAGAGCGTCGGCGCCCTGCCCCGCCAGACGCTGTCGGTCGAGCTGTGGTCGCACCCCGACCAGAGCATCGCCGGCACCTTGCGCGAGGTCTCGCCCAGCGCCGATGCCGCGACCCGCACCTTCCAGGCGAAGATCGCGCTGACCGATCCGCCGCCGACGGTCCAGCTCGGCATGACCGCCACGGTCACCGCCGCTGCGGGCCATGGCGCCCCGGTCGCCCGACTGCCGCTGAGCGCGCTGACCCAGCGCGAGCAGGCGCCGGCGGTTTGGGTGCTGTCGGCGCCGGACGACCGGCTGGAGCTGCGCCCGGTCACCGTCGCGGCTTACGCCGGCGACCTTGCCCTGATCGGCGGCGGGTTGAAGGACGGCGAGTGCGTCGTCACCGCCGGTGTGCACAAGCTCGACGCCGGCCAGAAGGTCCGCGTCTGGACGGAGCCGGCACGATGAACCACTCCCGCCTCAACCTGTCGGCCTGGGCGCTGGCCCACCGCACGCTGGTGCTGTTCATGATGCTCGCCAGCGTGCTGGCGGGTGCGCTGGCCTACAAGACTTTGGGCCGGGCGGAGGATCCGTCCTTCACCTTCAAGGTGATGGTGGTGCGCACCCAATGGCCGGGCGCCACCGCGCGCGAGGTCGAGCAGTTCGTCACCGACCGCATCGAGAAGAAGCTGGAGGAGGTGCCCTATTACGACGTCTCCCGCAGCTATTCCAAGCCCGGCGAGTCGGTGGTCTTCGTCCAGCTGAAGGACTACACCCCGCCGAAAATGGTGCCGGACCTGTGGTACCAGGTGCGCAAGAAGATCGGCGACATCCGCTATACCCTGCCCGACGGCGTGGTCGGCCCCTTCTTCAACGACGAATTCGGCGACGTCTATTCCGCCATCTACGCCTTCATGGGGGATGATTTCACCCCGGCCCAGCTGAAGAAGGTGGCCGAACAGGCGCGCGCCCGCCTGCTGAAGCTGCCGGGCGTCGAGAAGATCGACCTGATCGCCCCGCAGGAGGAGCGCGTCTATGTCGAGATCTCCAGCCAGCGGCTTGCCAGCTTCGGCCTGCCTGTGGAGTCGGTGATCCAGGCGCTCCAGCGCGAGAACGCCATCGCCGCGTCGGGCGACGTCGATACCGGATCGCAGCGCGTCTATGTCCGGCTGGACCTCGGCCTCGACACCGCGGCGGCGGTGCGGGCGATTCCGGTGGAGAGCGGCGGCCGGTTGCTGACCATCGGCGACGTGGCGGAGGTCAAGCGCGGCTATGTCGAACCGCGGCGCTACACCCTGCGTTACGACGGCCGCGACGCCATCGGGATCGGCGTGGTGATGGCGAAGGGCGGCAACGTCCTGAAGCTTGGCGAGCAGCTGGAATCTGCGATGGAGAAGGTCCGCGCCGAACTGCCGGTCGGGCTGGAGGTGGCGCAGGTCGCCGACCAGCCGAAGGTGGTCGAACATTCGGTCGGCGAATTCATGGAATCGCTGGCCGAGGCGTTGGGCATCGTCATCCTGGTCAGCCTCGTCAGCCTGGGCTGGCGCACCGGCATCGTCGTGGCGCTGGCGGTTCCGCTGGTGCTGGCGATGACGCTGGTGGCGATGCAGCTTCTCCATATCGACCTGCAGCGCATCTCGCTGGGCGCGCTCATCATCGCGCTCGGCCTGCTGGTGGACGACGCCATCATCGCGGTGGAGATGATGGTGGTGAAGATGGAACAGGGCTGGGACCGGTTGAAGGCGGGCGCCTTCGCCTACACCTCCACCGCCTTCCCGATGCTGAGCGGCACCATCGTCACCGCCGCCGGCTTTGTGCCGGTCGGATTCGCGGCGTCGGCGGCCGGCGAATACACCAATTCGATCTTCTGGGTGGTGGCGCTCTCGCTGCTGCTGTCCTGGGTGGTGGCGGTGGTCTTTACCCCCTATCTCGGCTGGCTGCTGCTGCCCAAGCCCAAGCATGTCGTGCCGGATGGGCACGAGCTGGACATCTACGACACCCGCGCCTACCGCATCCTGCGCGGCATGATCGAAGCCTGCGTGCGGGCGCGCTGGGTCACCATCGGCGTGACCGTGGCGGCCTTCGTCACTGCACTCGTCGGCTTCGGCCATGTCCAGCAGCAGTTCTTCCCGTCGGCCAGCCGGCCGGAGTTGCTGATCGACATCCGTCTCGCCGAAGGCTCCTCCTTCGAGGCGACCGCCGCCGAAGTGAAGCGGATGGAGGCGGTGCTGGCCAAGGACCCGGACGTCGATTACTGGGTCGCCTACACTGGCGGCGGCTCGCCGCGCTTCTACCTGCCCTTGGACCAGCAGTTGGAGACCGCCAACTTCGCCCAATTCATGGTGATGACCAAGGGGCTGGAGCAGCGCGAGCAGTTCATGCAGCGGCTGGAGCCGAGGCTGGAATCCGACTTCCCCGCCGCCCGCGTCCGCATCAGCCGGCTGGAGAACGGCCCGCCGGTCGGCTATCCGGTGCAGTTCCGCGTCACCGGCGAGGACCCGGCGACCATCCGCAAGATCGCCTATCAGGTGCGCGACACCATGCGCGGGCACCCCAACACCGCCAACGTCCATCTGGATTGGGACGAGCTGTCCAAGCGCGTCCGGCTGGAGGTGGACACCGCCAAGGCGCGTGCGCTCGGCGTGTCGAAGCAGGATTTGTCCAACGCCCTGCAACTGCTGTTGAACGGCATGTCGGTCACCCAGTACCGCGAGGGTACGGAGCTGATCGGCGTCCTGCTGCGCACCACGCCGGAGGAGCGGATGGATTTGTCGCGGCTGGGCGAGCTGAACATCCGCACCAGCCGCGGCACCACCGTGCCCCTCAGCCAGGTCGCCAGCGTGCGTTATGAACTGGAGGAACCGGTCCTGTGGCGCCGGGCGCGCGAGACGACGATGACGGTCAAGGGCGACGTGACCGGCGGCCTGCAGGCCCCGGTAGTCAGCACCCAGCTGAACACGCAGTTGAACGCGCTGCGCGCCACCCTGCCCGACGGCTACGCCATCACCATGGGCGGCGCCATCGAGGAAAGCGCCAAGGGCCAGGACTCGATCAACGCCATGATGCCGGTGATGCTGCTGATCATGGTCACCACGCTGATGCTGCAGCTGCAGAGCTTCTCGCGGGTGTTCATGGTCCTGCTGACCGCACCGTTGGGGCTGATCGGCGTCACCGCCTCGCTTCTGCTGTTCAACCTGCCCTTCGGCTTCGTCGCCATGCTGGGCGTCATCGCGCTGGCCGGCATCATCATGCGCAACTCGGTCATCCTGGTCGACCAGATCGAACAGGACATCCGCGGCGGCCGGTCCCGCTGGGACAGCATCGTCGAGGCGACCGTCCGCCGTGCCCGCCCCATCGCGCTGACCGCCGCTGCGGCGATCCTCGCCATGATCCCGCTGACGCAGAGCGTCTTCTGGGGTCCGATGGCGGTCGCCATCATGGGCGGTCTGGCGGGCGCCACCGTGCTGACGATCTTCTTCCTGCCGGCGCTCTACGCGGCGTTGTTCCGCGTGCCCAGGCCGGAAACGGAAGAGGTGGAGGACGACGGGATGAGCGGAGCGCTGCCCAGGCCGGCGCTGGGGGATTGACGGATCGGGAGAGGTGCCGGGTTACTTCGGCATCTCTCCGGTACGGAGAGCGTAGGGCTTGATGAGGCTTTCCGCCGGGATCGACCAAGCGGTGTGGAGCTTCCATGCCATCTCGACGGTCAGGCGGCGCTGTCGGTTCAGCACCTCGCTCGCCCGTGGCCGCGACCCGAGCAGACGTCCGAGATCCGACTGCGTGTAGCCGGCCGCATCCATCCGGGCCTTGATCGCCTCGACCGGATCGGGGGTGTCGATGGGCCAGCGGGAGGACTCATAGACATCGACCAGCGTGCCGAGAACCTCAAGCCGGTCATGCTCCGGGGTTCCCGGTTCGGCATCCCAAAGCCGTTCGATCTCCTCAACCGCCGCCGCATGATCGGTATCCGAATGGATGGGCTTCAGGTCGGTCATTCCAGGTCTCCTCAATACCGGTCGACCGTAAGGGCATCGACGCGGTCATACTCGGCGTGCGTCCCAATGAACTTCACGAACACGATGTTGGCGGTGAACTTGAAGGCGACGATCAGGCGATAGCTGCCACCGCAGATCTCGAACCGGACTCGCTCGCCGTTCAGGACCTTCGCCCTTGGATAGCTCTTCATCACGTCATCCATGCAGGTCCACTGGCATGCCTTCACCGTCCGGAACCACTCCTTGAGAGGCTGTTCCGTTTCCGGAAGCCGTTCCCAGAAGTCGGTCAGAGTGGCGCGCTTGATGACGTTCATACTCTCAAGCTTACAGCGTTCCCATTTGGGGAACAACTCTGTCCAATCACGCGGCCGAGAGGAATATTTCACCGCGACGTTTCAGCTTGACCACGGTCAAGGGGCGGACGCGCAACCCATGACAAGGTGGCGCCACAATCGATCTCCCGATTGCATCATCAATTGCTGATGATCCTCTTTCGTACTGTAACTTTGCGCCCGGAGGCCCCCGCCTCCGGGCGCATTTTTTTAGGCCGAATGCCGTCTCAGTCGGCCCGCCGTCCCGCCACCGCCAGCGTCAGCCGGCCGACATTCGGCCTCTCCCGCAGAAGGCGCCGGCCGCCCACTTCGATCCGGCGATAGGCCGGGCCGGCCATCAGAAGGCAGGCGGTGACCATCGCCACCAGCAGCGCCATCGACCAGCCGCCGGGCAGCGCCTTGCGGTCGTAGATGCCGAGACCCAGCCCGAGCACCCTTGTGGTGGCATATTCGACGAAGCCGTGGATCAGGTAGAGCGAATAGGACACGTCGCCCAGCCAGACCAGCGGCCGGACATTCAAGGCACCCGCGGCTCGGCCGCGGTTGGCGACCGCCGCCAGGATCAGCAGGGCGAACAGCGGCACCGCCAGCAGGTCCGGCCCGCCGCTGTGCAGAAGCAGCAGGATCGCCAGCACGACCCCGGCCATCGTCAGGTCACTCGACAGCACCGACGCGGCAAGCCCGCTGCGGAAGGCGCTGTAGAGCAGCGTGCCCAGCAGGAATTCCGGCAGGCAGCGCAGCAGCGTCTGCGGCCCGTCCCACTGGTTCAGATTGTCCTGCGTCGCCCAGGCCAGCAGGCAGAGCGTCGCCAGCGCACCGGCCGCCATCAAGGCCTGCGTCCGGCCGTTGGACCGCCAAACCCAGGGCAGCGCGAAGGGGAAGACCAGATAGGCCATGAATTCCAGGCTGATCGACCATGCCGGATAATTCCAGCTCAGCACGCTGGCATAGAGGCCCTGGAGCATGAACAGGTTGGCGACCAGCGCCCAGATCGATTCGGCGCCCTTCAGCGGGATCGCCGGGAAGCTGCCGGTGGCGGTGTACTCCACCGTCCGCACGGCCAGCGCGGTCGCCACGAACAGCAGCAGGACCGCCAGATGCAGCGGATAGAGCCGGGCGATGCGCGCCCTCAGGAAGCTCCAGTATTTGTCGCCGACCGACCGGCTGAAGGTGTCGTGATAGACATGGGTCAGCACGAAGCCGCTGAGCATGAAGAACAGGTCGACGGCCAGATAGCCCTTCTGCACCAGATGCGTGTAGCTGTCCGGGTGCAGGTTGGGGAAATACTGGAAACTGTAATGGTACAGCACCACCCACAGGGCCGCGATGCCGCGCAACGGGGTAAGGGAGTGCAGGTGACGGGGTTGGGTCTGCGTGCTCATGGCGCAGCCATCGACCGCCCTGCCATGACTCCGGCCCAAGAGTTCCCGCAGAGATCCTTCCTAACCACATCGCCCTCCAGCCGTTGCTCCGCGCGACCGTGCCTCTTGCAGACGGACGGGCGGCGCTATCGCTGGTTAACGGCGGAGGTGAGGATTGGTTTCGTGGCTGGCTGTTACAGAATAGGGACCATCACAGGAAGAAGACCAGCGTGGTCAGGCCCAGCAACGGTACGAGAATGCCGCAGGACCAGGCCATGTAGCCGAAGAAGCTGGGCATGGCGACGCCCCGTTCCTCGGCGATCGCCTTGACCATGAAGTTGGGGGCATTGCCGATATAGCTGTTGGCGCCCATGAAGACCGCACCGGCGGAGATCGCGGTCAGCGTCAGCGACAGGTCGGTCATCAGCGGCTGCGCCTCGCCGCCGGCGGTGTTGAAGAAGATCAGGTAGGTGGGGGCGTTGTCGAGGAAGCTGGACAGGATGCCGGTCGCCCAGAAATAGGCGGCCGGGTTGGGCTTCCCGCCCTCGTTCACCGCGGAGATGATGGCGCCCAGCGCGCCGTCGGTGCCGGCCTTCAGGATGGCGATGGCCGGGATGATGGTCAGGAAGATGGCGGCGAACAGCTTCGCCACCTCCAGGATCGGGCCCCAGCTGAAGCCGTTCAGGCGTCGGCTCTGCTTGCTGGTCAGCGCCAGCGACAGGCCGGTGATGCCCAGCAGCAGCAGGTTCGACACGATGGTCTCCAACTGCACCGTCACATGGTACAGCGTGACCCCCACGCCGGGATGCCAGACGCCGCTCAGCAGAACCGCACCGATGATGGCGACCAGCAGCAGCAGGTTGACGCTGCCCTCGATGCGGATCGGCTCGCGCTCGTGAACGCCCTCGATCAGCGGATGCTTGCCGGGGTCGCGGGTGTGCAGGACGAGGTCCAGCACGAAATAGATCACCAGCAGCAGGCCCGACAGGAAGGACATCGGCGCCAGCAGATGGACCGTCGGCCAGAAGAAATCGACGCCCTTCAGGAAGCCGAGGAACAGCGGCGGGTCACCCAGCGGCGTCAGCGATCCGCCGACATTCGACACCAGGAAGATGAAGAAGACGATGGTGTGGACCCGGTAGCGCCGGTGTTCGTTCGCCCGCAGCAGCGGGCGGATCAGCAGCATGGAGGCGCCCGTGGTGCCCATCAGGCTCGCCAGCACCGTGCCGAGCGCCAGCCCGACGGTGTTGGCCGCAGGCGTTCCCACCAGCGACCCGGTCAGCCGCACGCCGCCCGCCACCGTGAACAGCGCGGTCAGCAGCACGATGAAGGGGATGTATTCCAGCAGGACCGTGTGCAGCAGTTCGTAGGTCGCGAGGTCGATCCCGAAGGTCGCGGCGAAGGGCACCAGGAAGGCCAGCGCCCAGGCCGCCGAAATCTTGCCGAAGTGATGGTGCCAGACCGTCGGCGCCAGCAGCGGGAACAGCGCGATCGACAGCAGGATTCCGGCGAAGGGCACGACCCAGGCGGCACTCAGCAGCCGCCCGTCCAGATGCGGCACGCCGCCATGGGCAACCTCCGCCGCCACCTCCGCCGCCTGGACTCCGTGCGTGCTCAGCAGCACGCCGCCGACGGCGAGCGCCGCGCCGAGAACGGCCGGAAGGAAGGATGGGCGGCGTTGGTGCGTGGGGGAATTGATCATCGGTCCGGATGGTAGGCTGACGAAAGAAGCGGGAGTATGCGGATTGACGCAGCGTAAGCCAAGCCGGAAGGGACGTTGACCACACGAACTTTCGTAGGCGGGGGCGGCGCCGCCTACCGGCAGGCCCGCATCGCCACCGCCTGATCCTTCACCCCGGTCCAGTCCGACAGGGGCCGGCAGTCCGTACCCGCGCACAGCCGATGCTCGCCGGTGAAGTTTGAGGCCGCCAGCGTGACGCTGTCCTGCGGCGGCAGGCCGGGCGTCCAGACCATCCAGCCGTCGGCGGTCAGCCGGGCGTCGGGGCCGGGCTCCATCCCGGCGCCGGTGCCGCGGATGCGGGCCTCCGTCGGGCGCAGCCGGCCGGCCTCGAGCGTCCAGTTCTCCCGCCACTCGGTCTTCTCGATGGAGTGGGTCCAGGACAGGGTGAACTGCGTCCCCGGCAGCGACGCCAGCAGCGCGCCGCCGAGGGCGAACAGACAGAGTCCGGCCATGGACTAAGAGACGGCGGCCGCAGCCGGTATGCTGCGGCGCCGGTGTTGCCACAGCAGGAACAAGCCGGTCATGACGAAGGCGGCCTCGTCGGTCAGCGGCAAGGCGACCACGAACAGGAAGGCTGTCAAAGCGGCATAGACCCGGGCGATCAGCGGCAGCGGTGTCCAGAAAAAGCCGATGGTTGCGGCTCCCCACAGGGCGATGGCGACGCAGGCCTTGATGAACACATAGGCCACCGCCAGCCAGCTTCCGGTCTGCATGACCAAAGCCGGATCGTAGACCGCCATGAAGGGCACGACATAGCCCGCCATCGCCACCCGCGTCGCAATCCAGCCGATGTCCATGTGATCGGCCTTGCAGATCGACGAGGCCGCCAGGGCCGCCAGGGCCACCGGCGGGGTCAGGTCGGCCATGATGCCGAAATAGAAGACGAACATGTGGCTGACCATCAGCGGCACGCCCATGGTGAGCAGGGCCGGCGCGGCGATCGACGCGGTGATGATGTAGTTCGCCGTCGTCGGCAGGCCGGTTCCCAGCACGATGCAGGCGATCATGGTCAGCACCAGCGCCGCCAGCAGGTTGCCGCCCGACCAGTCGACGATGGTGGAGGCGAAGCTGGAGGCGAGGCCGGTGAGCGTCATCATGCCGATCAGTACACCGACGAGCGCACAGGCGACACCGACACCGACAGCGTTCTTGGCGCCGTCGGCGATGCTGTTCACCACCAGCGTGAGCGTCTCCCGGCCGCCCTTGAACATCAGGCACGGGATGATGAGCAGCACGACCATGGTGAAGGCCAGATGCTCGGTCCGGAAACCCAGCCTCCACAGGCCGGCCGCCACCAGCCCGACCGCCACCCAGAAGGCGACCCGCAGGACCATCGGACCGATTTTGCCGACGATCGACGTGCCCAGGATCAGCGCCGCCGTCGCCGCAATGCCGATCACCCCGGCAAACAGGGGCGTGAAACCCGAAAACAGCAGATAGACCAGTGCCGCCAACGGCATGATCAGGTACCAGCCCTCCACCACGGCGCGAAGCGCGTTCGGGCACTGGTCCTTCGGCAGGCCGACAAGGTTGCGCATGCCCGCCTCCAGATGGACCATCCAGAAGGCGCTGCCGAAATAGAGGATCGCGGGAATCGCGGCGGCGATCGCCACCTCGCTGTAAGGCACGCCGATGGTTTCCGCCATGATGAAGGCCGCGGCCCCCATCACCGGCGGCATCAGCTGCCCGCCCATGCTGGCCGTCGCCTCCACCGCGCCGGCGAAGGCAGGGCGATAGCCGAAGCGCATCATCAGCGGAATGGTGAACTGCCCGGTGGTCAGCACATTGGCGACGCCCGACCCGTTGATGGTGCCCATCAGGCCGGAGGAGATCACCGCCACCTTCGCCGGCCCGCCCTTGGCATGACCGACGAGGCCAAGCGACACGTCGTTGAACAGCTTGATCATGCCGGCGCGCTCCAGGAAGGCGCCGAACAGGATGAACAGGAAGATGTAGCTGGCCGACACGAAGGTCGGCGTGCCGTAAATCCCCTCGGTCGACAGATACAGGTTGTCGATCACCTGATCGATGTCATAACCACGGTGGGCGAGCCCGAAAGGAAGATGGCGGCCGAACAGGGCATAAGGAATGAAGATGCCGCACATGATCGGCAACGCCAGCCCCATGATCCGCCGGGCGCCCTCGAACACCAGTGCGATCGCGATGGTTCCGACGATCAGGTCGGCGGTGTTGGGGTCGCCCGCCCGCTGGATCAGGTCGACCTCGAACACATAATGGTAGAGGCCGACGCCGAAGGCGGTCAGGCCCAGCAGCCAGTCGTACCAGGGAACCCGCCTGCGTTCCGCCGTTTGGCGAAAGCCGAACAGGGTAAAGGTCATCAGCAGCAGGAATCCGACATGGACCGCCCGCACCACCATGGTGGACACCGGGTTGAAGGCGGCGGTCCAGATCTGGAAGGCGGAGAAGGCGACCGCGATGGCGAAAACCGCCCGCCCGTCGAACCCTTCGAAAGCGGCGACCGTTGACGGATTTTCCCGGTCGATGGCCTGGCGGATCTCGGAGTCCGCCTGATTCTTTTGTGCGCTCACTACGGCTTCTCCGCCAATTCTTTTTTATCAGGCCCGTTTCTTACATCAGCCCCTTTTCCTTGTAGAACTTGACGGCGCCGGGATGGAACGGCACCGGCGACTGGGTGGCGGTCTTGTCGAGCTTGATCTGCTTGGCGGCGACATGGGCGGCGGCCAGCGCGTCCAGATTCTCGAACAGCGTCTTGGTCATTGCATAAGCGGCGTCGTCCGACACCCCGGAATGGCTGACCAGCAGGTTGCGGACTGCGGCGGTCGGCACATCGGCATCCTGGCCGGGATAGGTGCCGGCGGGGATCGTCTCGGTGATGTAGGCGGCGTCGCCGACCTTCTGCACCACGTCCGCCGGGATGCTGACGACGGTGATCTCCTGCGACGACGACAGATCCTTGATCGCCGCCACGCCGAGACCGGCGGAAATCAGCGTCGCGTCCAGCTGGCGGTTCTTGATGAGGTCGACCGATTCGCCGAAGGGCAGATATTCAATCTTGCCGAAATCCTTATAGGCCAGACCGGCGGCGTTGAAGATGGCGCGCGCGTTCAGCTCCGTCCCCGACTTCGGCGCGCCGACCGACACCCGCTTGCCCTTCAGATCGGCCAGCGTCTTGATGCCCGAATCCTTACTGGCGACGACCTGGATGTAGTTGGGGTAGATGGCGGCGATCGTGCGCAGCTTGGACAGCTTCTGCTTGAAGCCGACCTCCTCGTTGCCCTTCCAGGCATCGCTCAGCGAATCACCGAGCGTGAAGCCGATCTCGCCGCGGCCGGCCTGCAGCAGGTTCAGGTTCTCCACCGACGCCTTGGTCGCCTGCGCCGTCACCTTGGCCCCCGGCAGCGCCTTGCCGTACACGTTCGACAGCGCCACGCCAAGCGGATAATAGACCCCGCTGGTGCCGCCGGTCAGAACGGTGATGAAGGTCTCCGCCTTTGCCGGCAGGGCGGCGAGTCCAAGGCTGACGCCAAGGCCGGCGGCCGTGCACAGGGCCAGAAGGTGACGCTTCACGGATGGGCGATTCATAGCGGCTCTCCCCATTATCGTTGCTGCGCCCGGATCGTTGCCGGGCGGATTTGTTTGCACACCCATAGCCATGGGCAGCCCCAACCCACTGTAACGCGCCACAAAATTGCGCGCCAGTACGTACAATCCGACATAAGGACCGTTCACATGCCATTCTTTCGGCCAAGGCATGCACAGGCTCCTTGACCTCGACGGGCAGACACCCCCTATCCTTGTGGCGGAAGACCGCCGGCCGAAGCGGACACCGGTATAGCCCTGGGCTTGCCCCCGGCCGGCGGCGCGTCGAACGACAGTGAACAGTCCCAACTGCACGCCATACGACTGCAAGCCAGACTTCAGCCAGCGGGAGGAAAACCGATGTCCTGTACCGTATCGATGACCGTCAATGGCAAGACGGTCTCGCGCGAGGTGGAGGAGCGAACCCTGCTCGTCGCCTTCCTGCGCGAGCATCTCGGCCTGACGGGCACCCATGTCGGCTGCGACACCAGCCAGTGCGGCGCCTGCGTCGTCCATGTCGACGGCCGATCGGTGAAGTCCTGCACCACGCTGGCCGTCCAGGCCAACGGGGCGGAGGTGACGACAATCGAGGGGCTGGCGGCGGCCGACGGCACGCTGCACCCGATGCAGGCCGCCTTCCGCGAGCATCATGGCCTGCAGTGCGGCTTCTGCACGCCGGGCATGGTGATGAGCGCGGTCGATCTGGTCCGCGAGAACCCGAACCCGACCGAGGCGGAGATCCGCGAGGGGCTGGAGGGCAACATCTGCCGTTGCACCGGCTATCACAACATCGTCAAGGCGGTGAAGGCGGGTGCCGAGGCGATGGCGGGGGCGCAACCGGCGCCGGTCGCGGCCGAATAAGGGCGGTAAGCCCAGCAAGAAGCAGGCATTTCCGCATCTTACGCGTTCCTGTGGGAGGAAACACGAGATGGCGAACCCCAATGGCATCGGCGCCTCGGTGCGTCGGCGCGAAGACCAGCGCTTTCTGACCGGCCGCGGCAACTACACCGACGATTTCAAGCGCCCGAACATGACCCATGCGGTGCATGTGCGCTCCCCCTATGCCCATGCCCGCATCCTTGGCATCGACTTCGCCGACGCGGCGGCGATGCCGGGCGTGGTCGCCGTGCTGACCGGCGCCGACATGGAGGCCGACAAGGTCGGCAGCCTGCCCTGCGGCTGGCAGATCCACTCCAAGGACGGCTCGCCGATGAAGGAGCCGCCGCATTACCCGCTGGCCCGCGACCGGGTGCGCTATGTCGGCGACGCGGTGGCGGTGGTGATCGCGGAAACCCGCGAGCAGGCGCGCGACGCCGCCGAGATGGTGGTGGTCGATTACGAGGAACTGCCGGCGGTGGGCTCCTCCACCCGCGCCATCGACGGCGGCGCGCCGCTGGTCCATGACGATGCGCCGGACAATGTCTGCTACGACTGGCATCTGGGCGATCAGGCGGCGGTGGACGCGGCCTTCGCCAATGCCGCCCATGTCGCCAAGATCGATCTGGTCAACCAGCGTCTGGTCCCAAATGCGATGGAACCGCGGGCGGCGATGGGCGAATACGACCAGTCGACCGGCGAATACACCCTGACCACCACCAGCCAGAACCCGCACGTCACCCGTCTGCTGATGGGCGCCTTCGTGCTGGGCATCCCGGAGCACAAGCTGCGGGTGGTGGCGCCGGACGTCGGCGGCGGATTCGGATCGAAGATCTTCCATTACGGCGAGGAGGCCGTCGTCACCTGGGCGGCGCGCAAGGTCGGCCGGCCGGTGAAGTGGACCGCCGACCGCTCCGAAAGCTTCCTGACCGACGCCCACGGCCGCGACCATGTCAGCCATGCCGAGCTGGCGATGGATGCCGACGGCAACTTCCTGGCACTCCGCGTCTCGACGCTGGCCAATCTCGGCGCCTATCTGTCCACCTTCGCGCCGTCGATCCCGACCTACCTCTACGCCACCCTGCTGGCCGGCCAGTACAAGACCCCGGCGATCTATGCCGAGGTGAAGGCGGTCTTCACCAACACCTCCCCCGTCGACGCCTATCGCGGCGCCGGCCGGCCGGAGGCCTGCTATCTGATCGAACGGCTGGTGGATGTCGCCGCCGGCGTGATGGGCATGGACAAGACCGAGATCCGCCGCCGCAACTTCGTGCCGAAGGAGGCGATGCCCTACCAGACGCCGGTCGCCCTGCAGTACGACACCGGCGACTTTGCCAAGAACCTGGACATCGCTCTGCCGCTGGTAGACTACCCCGGCTTCCAGCAGCGCCGCGCCGAATCCAAGGCGCGCGGCAAGCTGCGCGGCATCGGATTCGCCACCTACATCGAAGCCTGCGGCATCGCCCCCAGCAATGTCGCCGGCGCGCTCGGTGCTCGCGCAGGACTTTATGAATGCGCGGAAGTCCGTTTCCATCCAACGGGTTCGGTGACGGTCTTCACCGGTTCTCACAGCCACGGCCAGGGCCATGAGACCACCTTCGCCCAGATCGTGGCCGACCGCTTCGGCATCCCGATCGAGAATGTCGAGATCGTCCACGGCGACACCAACAAGATCCCCTTCGGCATGGGCACCTACGGCTCGCGCTCGCTCGCGGTCGGCGGCTCGGCCCTGGTGAAGGCGATGGACAAGGTGGAGCGCAAGGCGAAGAAGATCGCCGCCCACATGCTGGAAGCCGCCGAGACCGACATCGAGGTGAAGGACGGCCGCTTCACCGTCGCCGGCACCGACAAGAGCCTGGGCATCGGCGACATCGCCCTGCAGGCCTATGTCCCGCACAACTTCCCGCTCGACGAGTTGGAACCGGGGCTGGACGAGCAGGCCTTCTACGATCCGAAGAACTTCACTTATCCCAACGGCTGCCATGTCTGCGAGCTGGAGATCGATCCCGACACCGGCGTCACCACCATCGTCAGCTTCGCCGCGGTGGACGATTTCGGCAACGTCATCAACCCGCTGATCGTCGAGGGGCAGGTGCATGGCGGCCTTGTCCAGGGCATCGGACAGGCGTTGTACGAGAACTGCGTCTATGACGAGGAATCGGGGCAGCTCGTCACCGGCTCCTACATGGACTATTGCATGCCGCGGGCGGACGATGTCCCATCCTTCACCGTGCGCTATCACGAGGACCAGCCCTGCACCCACAACCCGCTGGGCGTGAAGGGCTGCGGCGAGGCCGGAACCATCGGCGCCGCCGCCGCCGTGATGAACGCGGTGGTGGATGCGCTGTCGGACTATG
Organism: Azospirillum sp. TSO5; assembly: GCF_003116065.1. Lineage (NCBI taxonomy): Bacteria > Pseudomonadati > Pseudomonadota > Alphaproteobacteria > Rhodospirillales > Azospirillaceae > Azospirillum > Azospirillum sp. TSO5. Next base: position 66,482 of record NZ_LGQY01000084.1, read on the forward strand.
GCGTCACCCACATGGACATGCCGGCGACGCCGGAGAAGGTCTGGCGGACGATCCGCGACGCTGCCCCTGCCATGGCGGCGGAATAAGACGGCCGAAGAAGAAGGAGGCTAGAGAATGTACGCGTTCACGTACCAACGGCCGACATCGGTTGCCGACGCGGCGACCGCCATCCAGGCGGAAGAGGCCAAGCTGCTGGGCGGCGGCCAGACCCTGCTGCCGACGCTGAAGCAGCGCCTCGCCCGCCCGACCGACCTGATCGACCTCGGCGCCATTCCGGAGCTGAAGGGCATCCGCGAGGCTGCCCAGGGAGATGGCGGCGGACTGGAGATCGGCGCCTTCACCCGCCATGCGGAGGTCGCCCATTCCGACCTCGTCAAGCGAGTGATCCCGGCGCTGGCCAGCCTCGCCGAGGGCATCGGCGACCGGCAGGTCCGCAACATGGGCACGATGGGCGGCTCCATCGCCAACGCCGATCCGTCGGCCGACTATCCGTCGGCGGTGGTGGCGTTGAAGGCCACGGTCACCACCGACCGCCGGACCATCGCCGGCGACGATTTCTTCACCGGCATGTTCGAAACCGCGCTGGAACCGGGCGAGATCATCAAGTCGGTGCGCTTCTCGCAGCCGGACAAGGCGGCCTACGCCAAGTTCCGCAATCCGGCCAGCCGCTATGCCATCGTCGGCGTCTTCGTCGCCAAGTTCGGCGCCGAGGTGCGAGTGGCGGTGACCGGCGCCGCCGGCTCCGTCTTCCGCGCCGAGGCGTTCGAAAGCGCGCTCGCCGCCGATTTCCGGGCGGAAGCGCTGAACGGCCTGTCGGTGGAGGCCGACGGCCTGAACGCCGACATCCACGCCAGCGCCGACTACCGCGCCCACCTCGTCACGGTGATGGCGAAGCGGGCGGTCGAAGCGGCGGGGGGGTTTAGCTCCCTCTCCCCCCCCCGGGG